>JBGAVF010000205.1:0-5913 GCA_044228315.1 Bacteroidia bacterium
CTCGTACAGGAAGCTTTGACCAACGAATCCATTATTAACGGATATGTAAAATCACGTACCAAAGGCGGATTGGTAGTGGAAGTATTCGGAATGGATGCATTCCTTCCGGGATCACAAATTGATGTGAAGCCGGTAAAAGATTATGATCAGTATGTGGGTCAAACCATGCAGTTCAAGGTTGTGAAAATCAATGAGATCTTTAAGAACATTGTGGTAAGCCACAAAGTGCTGATCGAAGACGACATTGAAGCACAACGTATGGAGATCATCTCACGCCTCGAAAAAGGACAGGTACTGGAAGGTGTTATTAAAAACATCCAGCCATTCGGTGCCTTCATCGACCTGGGCGGTGTAGACGGATTGCTGCACATTACCGATATTTCATGGGGACGTATTACCGATCCGAACGAAATATTGCATGTTGACCAGAAATTGAACGTCGTGGTCCTTGGATTCGACGATGATAAGAAACGTATCTCATTAGGTTTGAAACAGCTGACCCCACATCCTTGGGAGCAACTGGGAGAGAACCTGACCGTAGGTGCCCGTGTGAAAGGAAAAGTTGTTACTGTAGCCGATTACGGCGCGTTCATCGAGATCGCTCCGGGTGTAGAAGGACTGATCCACGTATCAGAAATGAGTTGGTCGAGCCACCTGCGCAACCCAAGCGACTTCCTGAAAGTAGGTGACGAGATTGAAGCTGTGATTCTGACCCTCGATAAAGAAGAGCGTAAGATGAGCTTAGGTATCAAGCAACTGACTCCGGATCCATGGGGAACCATCGCAGATAAATACCAGGTGGGAACCAAACATAAAGGTGTGGTTAAGAACCTTACCAATTATGGCTTGTTTCTGGAACTGGAAGAAGGTATCGACGGACTGGTACACGTATCAGACCTTTCATGGAGCAAGAAGATCAAGCATCCTTCTGAATTCGTGAAGAAAGGACAGGAACTTGAAGTGCTGGTTCTGGAAGTAGATACTGAAAACCGCCGCCTGAGCCTCGGTCATAAGCAACTCGACGAAAACCCTTGGGATACATTTGAAGGCATCTTCGCCATCGAATCACAACATGAAGGTACCGTTCTGAAGATCGCTGATAAAGGTGCTACCATCGCCCTCCCTTACGGAGTGGAAGGATATGCTCCGATCAAGCAATTGCTGAAAGCCGATAAGACCAATCTGAAAGAAGACGAAACTGCTGTATTCGAAGTAACCGAGTTCAACAAAGACGCCAAGCGTATCCTTGTTTCTCATACCGTTACCTGGAAGAAAGACGAGAAAGCCAAAGCAGTAGAGAAAGCTACCCAGATCGCGAACGAAAAAGAAGCTACCAAGAAGACCGTGAAGAAGATGAATGAGAAGGTTGAGAAATCAACTCTTGGAGATATCGAAGCCCTGGCCAACCTGAAGGCTGAGCTGGATTCGAAGAAATAAGTTTCTATCCTACAACACGAAAGTCCTGCATCTCACCGGTGCGGGACTTTTTTTTTGGTGGAGGCTTCCCAATTACAAACGATTTGGGGAATGAGTCAGTGCATCCCTGAGGCCGGGTCACAAAACCGGAAGTGTTCTCGGATAGCCTTTACTTTCCGGTTTGTTTTCCGCGCATATCTTTCGGTCTTCGCATCGTCCCGAACGGGATGATTTTGATCTATTTAAAGCAATTTATACCCGTACGGGTATTTATTGTGATTTTTTATTACTTTTGTACCCGTAAGGGTATACTATATGAGCAATATTTCCTCCTTTGTTCGCTATCAACGCAAAAGAAATGGCTTCACGCAGGATGAACTTGCATTAAAAGCGGGTGTTGGCGTTCGATTTATCAGAGAACTGGAAGGAGGGAAAGAAACCCTTCAACTGGATAAGGTGAATCAGGTTCTTAAACTGTTTGGTTCCGAACTGATACCGGCAAAGCAACATGTGGATGCCTATGATATTATGTTCCATTATTTCAATAAAGCAGTAAAGATCACCCTGATCAATAAAATGGTGAAGTATGGAATCCTAATTAAAGAAATAACACAGGGAGATACGATCGTGGCATGGCTGTTTGTACCGAATAAAAACGCCATACGATACCAGCAAAATCCGGATGTAAAACTTACGGAAGAAATTCAACATGCAGATATAGGTTCCATAGAAGAGCAATAGAATGAAAAAAGGCATTGTTTATAAGAAGGATATCCCTGCGGGAATTGTTTGGGAAGATGAAAATGGATTTGGATTTCAGTATCATTCAGAATATCTGAAGAATCCAAAATACGGAGCGGTAAGCCGGACATTACCATTGCGGGAGCAGGCATTTGAAGAAAAGACCATGATCCCGTTTTTTGACGGGCTGATCCCTGAGGGATGGTTATTGCAAATTGCCATTGACAACTGGAAACTGAATCCCCGGGACCGGATGAGCCAGTTACTAACGCTTTGTACGGACTGTATTGGGGATGTACGTATTATATCTGAAAAATAATATGAAGTGCCTTTTATGCTATAAGCCCCTCTCCTCCGGTGAAACGGATTATCATGCGTCTTGTGTGATGAGAATATTTGGGGTGAACCCAATGCCCCGAATCGATATTGATGAGAAACGACTCACCGATTATGCAAGAAAGATAATCGGAGCCAGTACAACGATCACCGGAGTTCAACCCAAATTAAGTTTGTGGCTGGAAGAAATTAAAAACAAGGTGCGTTTTACCATTATCGACGGGAAAAGCAATTATATCATCAAGCCTCAAAGTGAGACTTATACATTTCTTCCGGAAAATGAAGACCTGTGCATGCATCTCTCAGAAGCATTCGGCATCCGCACAGCAGTGCACGGCCTGGTGCGCTTGCCGGGAGGTAGTTTGGCATATATAACCCGCCGGTTTGACCGTGAGGGAGACTCGAAACTG
The DNA here is from genome assembly GCA_044228315.1 of Bacteroidia bacterium. Lineage (GTDB taxonomy): Bacteria > Bacteroidota > Bacteroidia > UKL13-3 > UKL13-3 > CAINMV01. Next base: position 2,904 of record JBGAVF010000205.1, read on the forward strand.
GCCTGTGAAGATCTGTGCCAACTCACAGAAACCTTAACAGAGAACAAATACAGAGGAAGCCATGAAAAAGCCGGAAAAGCCATAAAACAGTTCTCAACCCGATCCGGCCTCGACCTTCTGCATTATTTTGAATTGATTGTATTTTGTTTTATTACCGGTAATGCGGATATGCACTTGAAAAACTTCTCCTTACTGGAAAGTAAAGAAGGACATTTTTCATTAAGCCCGGCCTATGATCTGGTAAGTACCTTATTGGTAATAAAAAAGGAAGATGAACAGCTCAGCTTATCGGTGAACGGCAAAAGGAACCGGTTGTCGAAAAAGGATTTTGCAGCTCTTGCCAAAAGCCTTCAGCTACATGATAAACAAATTGAAAATTGCTATCAGTCGTTTTTAAAAAAATCGGATAAAGCCAATGCGTGGATTGATAACAGTTTTTTACCTGATGATCAAAAAGAAAAATTACAGGAAGTGATTTTCAAACGAATCAAACTACTTGCTTCCTGATTGTCCCCTTAGTACTCCAGTGTGATCACTTCAAACCCGTAGGCCGGAACACTCACCTGTATCGAGTTTTCCGGAGGGGTTTCTTTCACGCCTCCCCCGTTTAAACCGACATCGCCATTGAAATGGTGCTGCGCTTTCGCATGCGCAAACCGGGCCGGCAACTCGTAGGATAGCGTTTTCGTCTGGTCCGTTTTATTGAATACCACCAGCACCGCCTGATTGAAGTAGGTTCTGAGGAAGGCATAGGTGCTGCATTCTGCTGCCTGATCCATACTCATCAGGTCCTGATAGGTGCCGTACATCAGCGGCATGCTGCTACGGCGCAGATGAACCAGTTTGGTAGCGATATCTTTGGTTTGCAGCTGGAATTTATCCAGCCCGTCGAAGATCATCGGGCGTCGGTTGTCGGGGTCATTGGCTCCCACCATGCCGACCTCGTCGCCGTAGTAAATAACCGGCACACCCGGGATACTGGCAATAAAGGCGGTCATCATCTGCAGCTTGCTGTACCCGATGGTATCTTCCACTTTCACCTCCCGCTCCCATCCGGTTTCCCGGTCGTTATCACTGAATTTCATCCCCTTGCCGGCATACGCCATAAAGCGGGTGATATCATGATTGCCGGTGATGTTTCCCATGAGGTGATGGTGCCCGAAATAGTCGAGTGAAGCATTCACGGCGTTTTTCGCTTTGTCGAACGAAACCGCATCTTCAATAAAGGCGCTACGGGCATCGAAGTATACGTTGAAGTCGAACTGCGCATCGAGTTGTCCGCTGCCAATGTAGCTGTTCATAAGGCGTCGGCTGCCAAAGGTCTCCCCGATCTGTATGAGGTGCTTGTTCTGAGGGATCTCTACTTCCTTTTTAAGCTTATAGGTAAGGGTTCTCCAAAAGATCTGAGGCACATGCTTTACGGCATCATGACGGAACCCGTCGAGGTCGAATCGTTTGATCCAGCCCACGGCGCTGTCGGTAAACATTTTTAAAGGTTCCGGATTGTCGTAGTTGATATCGGCAAGGAACTCATCGAACCAGGTGGTGAGGTCGTATTCGTTCCAGCGGCGCAGGTTCTTCTCTCCGTTGGGTAAATAGATGCTGTTGAACCAGGTATCTTTATGCTGCTGGTAGATCGGATTTTCCATGTGCACATGGTTGCTCACAAAATCGAGGATCACGTTCATGCCGTGATCGTGGGCTGCCTTTACCATCTCTTTCAGTTCGGCTTCCGTGCCAAGGCGGTGATCCACATTGCTGATGCTCACCACCCAGTAGCCATGGTAACCGCTGTATTTGCGGCGGGGCGGAATGTATTCATGATAAGCCCCTTCCGGATTCTGATTCAACGGCGACACCCAGATGGTGTTGATACCAAGGTTGCTGAAATAATTCTCGTTGATCTTTTGTGTGATACCGGCCAGGTCGCCACCATAGTAGTTGGCCCGGTCGGCAAGACTGTCGGTGATGACTTTCTGTGTATTGTTTTTGTTACCATCCAGAAATCGATCCACCATCATAAAATAATACACATCCCCTTCTTTGTCTTCTCTGGTTATTTGTGCGGCATTGGAAACCACGTTTCCGTTTTCCAGCGGGATCAGCAGGTCGTTGGCGGTTCCCTGTGCATTGTAACCGAAGGCCCGGATGAAACTACGTTTCAGCTTTCTTGCTTCGGCTGGGATTTTAAAGGTGTAGGTATTGCTGTCATGACGCGCGGCCGTAAGCTGGTAGTTTTCCCAAAGTACGAATACCTTTTCACAGGCATCTCCTTCATCTGCCAGTTTTATTTCATCACTGCTGAAAGAGGCTGTATTCAGCACGGGCATTTTGGCATTTCGCAATCCGATCTTCAGTACCGAGTTATACCCTCCGTTTCCGTTGCTGGTGCTGTCGGTATTAAACGGGTCGGTGATATCTTTTCCGTCAACGTGCAGCAGGTACTGATATACGCCGGGTTCAAGGGCTTTGGTGAGCATATAGGCGCCGTTGTTGAGTACAAAGGAATCGCTGTTGCGGTTCCAGTTGTTGAGGTCACCGCATACACTTACCTTTTTTGCTTTGGGATTCACATACGAAAAGGTGTAATCCACCGCCCGGTTTTTCTGCATCAGTATGTCGTAGTTGCCTTTGGCTGTTTCAACGTGCAGGAGGCTCAGGGTAGGTTGCTGTGTTGTTGAGGGAATGATCTGCACCGTTTTCTTATCAGCACTCAGCAATACGGTATAGGCGCTGTCGGCGGTAACTTTTTTTATCACCGATACATCCATGAAATAATCTTCCATCACCACCCGGGTGGTGTCTTTTTCCAGACTGATGGGAGATGCCAGGCCGAATATCTCGGAGGTGTCGGGATATTTTGAATGGGTGCAGCTGATCGTGATTGCACACAGCAGAAAATAAAAATATTTCATGAGTTGATGTTGCGTTAACGTAGTAAAGCCTGATTATTCTTTTCCTTTTTCACCGCTGAACTGGTCGTGTTCGTATTTGAAGAGCACATTGAACG
>JBGAVF010000206.1:0-5832 GCA_044228315.1 Bacteroidia bacterium
GTACCTGCGGCCTCCCGCACACCCGAGATGATGAAAGAACTGACGCTGGAAGATGTGAAGCACCTGAGTCTGGAAGAAGAACCATCGAAGAACAAAGGCGGGCAGATCGGTTTCCGGGTGGTGGGATAATCCACCGGCTCATTACCTTGCCGAAGCTCTTCGTACTACTGAAATCCATATTTTCTTTTCAATAAATTCACTGGAGTACGCACTCTGGCAATGCAAAACAATGGTCTCCGTTCCCGGATTAATTCCTTTGAACGTCCAGTTCAGTGTGGCCGGCGCGCCAACCCTTTCTTTTGATGAGTTGTTAATGCGAGTGGCATACATGGAGTCCACAACACTCACTTTGGCTTTGTTTACCCATTTCCATTTGTAAGGCATCGTTTCTTCCAGCGAAAGGGTAAACGTTTCGCCCACACCAATAATATAATCCGGCGTATTGCCAATGGCCGGGTCATTCACTATTTTGTACAGATAACGGTAGTTGCCTTGCTTGAAATTGTCGATGAGCACCTCATTGGTTTTAAAATTGATTTTGATATTGATCTGCCGATCATAATTCTTATCCCCTTCCGGATCGGTCATAATAAAAAAATCAGGTCCGTTCTTTATCTCTTTAAATAAATGGGACCCCTCTGTATTCACTTCCTTCCATGTAAGGTTTCCCAAATAGGTGAAGGTTCCGGTTACCGACCGGTCCGCATTCTCATAAAATACTTTGGTAATCGCCCGTGCATCATTTTTTGCAGAATCAAAGATCCAGATCTCCGCACGTACCAATGGATTGTGTTTTACGGCAATGCGTTTAATATTGAATTTCCGTCCAGGATATGCATACTGCAGGCATTCTTTCAGTAGCTTCACCGAATCGGCAAAGCCGGCCTCGTAATAGCGGATCTCATTTGATGTGTTATTTACACGCAACTCGGGAGCCGGACATTCAAATACCCCGGCGTTCATGCACTGACGCAGCCGCTTCACGGCATCCCGCTTTTCTTTGTTGTTGTATTGAATATATACAATGGGTTTCTGGATCCGTACCCCGCTGTAATGATAAATGAGGATCTCATTGGGCCTTACCTCCCGTAACGACTGACGATCGATATAAAGTGAAATGCCGGAAGCCTGGAACTCATTCACGATCTTTTGAAGATACGATTCATCGATATTTTTCCCGAAACTGATCTGGTTAATACATACCGTTGAAGAGTCGGTGCTCGACTCCGGATCCAGCAAGCTGTCGTTGATGATGAGGGGTAATCCGGTTTGCACCAGGATCTGCTTGTAACGGTATGAGAGGTTGCTGCAACCGGAAGCCAGACCCAGGGTTACTTGCATGGGTGTCGGGGTTTCATCGGCATCGTGAAGTGAAATGATATACCGGTTCAGGTTTATCACCATATAGGTGTCGAGCACCATTTGCCCGGCATACTGTATACTGATATGCTGTGGCGAATCGGTTACATGCACAGGGATATAAAAACTGTCGTTCACATGAATTGCATTGGCCACCGAATTCCATTCCACCGTTGCTTCATACGATGTAGTATCGGAAGCACGGTTGGCGAGAAAGAACACCACCTGTTTTTCACCGGCTGTATGTATGGTGAGGGAAGGCAGTTTGTTTGTATTTATAAAATGTGCCACACCTAAAAACAAAAGCCATAGTATCGAGCCCAGGAACAGCAATGAAATAATGCCTGAAAAAATGGTGACCACATTGGAAAGAAGCGATGATTTTTCTTCCGGCACTTTTAGAAATTCATCGACAGACGCTTTGGACGTATTCTCTTTCCGGAATTTTGCTGTGGTGTCCGGAATTAATGTTTGCCATTCCTTTCCATCGTTCTTCAGGTATTTTTTAACCGGTGCATCCAGTATCTTGTTATCGTTCCATAGTTTTTCAAAGGTATCACGGGAAGAACTGAACCGGGCGTATTTTACCGGGTCGTGTGCATACAAATTGAATTCATTGATGACCCGCTGGTTCTGAAATTCTTCGTATGATGAATGGTTGGGTTGAATGGCATCAGCGGGTATCTCATTCAGCAAACTTATAATGGCATTTCGTCCGGCAACTTCATTGGCGGGTGTTAGTTCTTTCAGCAGATCGAGCCGTGTATAGTCGGGGAACTGTGCATCCATGATCCATTGGATGCGGCATATACGCAGCAGGTTTGTGTAATTCAGTTCTTCTGCTTTACCATAGGTGTCTAATATCGCTTTGCCAATGGAAAGAAGGATTTCCCATTTTATTTTAGGGTAGAGGGCCAGTGCTGCGATCCATTGAAACAGTATGTTTTCTTCGCCTTTCTCTGTTTTTACGATGGCCCAGATGGCATCGTTGCAGTAGGAACGGAGCGCATTCACGTCTTCGAAGTTGATGCCCGATACGGAATGGAAGCGGTTTTTTACGGACTGCAATTCATCGGCTATACTGCCGTTTCCGGCGAGCAGGGATTGCAGTAATATATTGATCGCCTCCGCATCACAGGGAACAAGTGCGATTTCGGGCAGCAACCCGGAACGTTCTTTCACACCCCAGTCGGGATACGGTACCGGTGTAATAACAGCCTGAAACTTCCAGTGGCGTATGGATTTGAACAGGGCATGATCCGGAATGGGATAATGCTCGTACAGCAAGGGATAGCCGTTGCCAAAAATCAGCAGAATGTTTTTCTGATGCCGGTCGTGAAGTTTCTCGAGTGTAATCCCTTTGGGATGGTTTTTACTGTAAAAGAGGTTGAAGTCGTCCCGGTAATAATAGCGATGAACGTACGCCCCCTGTTTCTCAAGCTGATCGAGCAGGTAGTTGAAGAGCGGAACCTGTAAGTTGTTTTTATGGCTCTGGTCGATGAGCACCAGAAACTCACTTTGTTGTGTACGCTCATCATACACCGGCAGAAAGAGCCCGTAATTTTCGGTGGCCCGTTGTATGGTTTTACGGATATTGATGAACAGCGTTTCATCACTGATGCGTCGTCGCATGAGCCGGGCCGATTCTCCCAAAGATGGTTCGGGCAGTGTGAGATAGTTTTTATCCGGAAACGGTATTTCTTTAAATGTTTTTACGCCGGGGGCCAACGGCTGGAGTACACTATTTGCTTTCAAACGGATCTCTTTTTCCGTTACATTTTTACGGCGGAGACGGCTGCTCCAGAAAAGAAAAAAAAGAAGAAGTATGAATGTGATACTGCTGAACCAAATGGCAAATACGAACGAAGAATGCTTTACTTTATATTTCATCAGAAAAGCCTCGGCATTGACACCCGGGGTGATCACCGCCTGAAACTGCGGCTTGTGCGGATCGGTGATGGTAAGCTCCAGGTGGTCTTTTGCAAAACAGGCATCGGCTGTGGCATATATGGCTTCACAATCGAATCGTGAATAGCCTTCATTGGTAAAATAAAACCGGATGGAATCTCCGTATCCATACAAGGAATCATCGTGAATCCATCGGATACTGTCGGGGGTATCGCCGCTAACCCGGGCCGAAAGGGTAACGGAGTCGCCCAGAAATATTTCATTCTCCGGTTCGGATGAAATGATCTGAAGATAGTTTTTACGGTTGCAAACGTTGATCACATCCCGAACCGTGTCGGTAAATTCATGCTCTCCGTCCGTTGTTGTTGTTTCAATGGAAACATTATACCGGCCCGATGCACGGTACTGATGGGTCACCGAAGTATCATACACATCCGAGTCGCCCCAGTTTATGCGCAAGCGGGTTTGCCACGATTTCTCGGCAGTAGGATAATAATATCCAATAGTAACATTTTCATTCGGCCGGGTAATGATCGTCTGTTGAACGGTATCGTAGGCAGTAATAGTAAGTGTAGGAATCGGAGGCGCCGGATACTCCGGAGTGGGCGGGGTCCATAGCAGATAAACAATGATGAGTACAAACGCCGCTATATAAGCATACCGGAATTTTTTCAGGTGACTGGCGAGTTTCTTCCCGGCGCTTTCCGGAGGTGTTCGTTGGAACCCCTCAACAAAATACTGATGGAAGAGTTCATGAAACTGGATCTGTTCCTCTTTGGTATTGGCAAACAAGGGACATATAAAGTTCCCGAGCTCTTTTTCATCGGTTACCCGGTGTGCATATTCCGAGAGAATACGGTTGCAATCCAGGATTTGTTGAGGAGTCACCAGAAAGCCGTTATTCTTCAGGGCCATGAAGAATTCATACAACGGTAATTTCTTGCCGCCGGTCCGGTTAAAATATGATTTGTTACCGGCCAATTTCGTTGCTCAGCGTTTCAAAATCAGCTTTTGATTTGGCAAGGATGCCCAGGGTTTCCACCAGTTTCTGCTTGTACTCCGGATCGGCATTCTTCCAGTCCTTCAGCTTCTCATTCAGCAGTTGGTTCTGGTTGAGGCATGCGATCCAGTCGATGAGTTCGGAGGTGGCCGGTTTTTTCGCGATGTTCTTGCTGCGCAGATACATGAATCTTTCAATACCGGTGGCAATCAATGCTTTGTCAATATTCAGGTTCGATGCCACGATCGTCAGCAGACCGGCTTCATCGGGAAAGTCGATATGATGAAATACACAGCGTCTCAGGAAGGCATCGGGGAGGCCTTTTTCATTATTACTCGTAATCACAATGGTCACCGGCATTTCCATATTTTGCCGTACCTCAAAATCGGTAAGCTCCTTAATGGTAAATTTAAAGGGTGGTTTCTCCAGTTCCGCCAGCAAGTCGTTGGGGAAGTCGCGGGGGGCCTTGTCAATTTCATCGATCAGCACCACGGAGCCAAAGGCCGGCTTACGGCTCAGCACTTCGCTGGTATAATTACGAAATCGTTCCCATTCTGCTTTTGGAGGATGGGTACCCAGTAACGAAATGCCCAGGCTGTTGAATGAGATGAATGCTTCTTTTTCTTTATTCGACTTATCACCGAAGTGGGCCACGGCATCGTAGGTGTAAAACAGGTCGTTCGATAGCGAAACCGATTTCGTATTAAAGCGTACCGCCTTATCGCTGTTGAATTTATCGGCATACGCCTTCCGAAGTTGCCGGGCTATAAAATGGGCACACTCGGTTTTTCCTGTTCCGGGTTCACCGGCCAGCAAAAGCGGACGCTGCAAAAACAAAGACGTGTTGATGGCGGCAAGCAATTCAGCGCTTGGCTTGTAAGCATCATCATGGGAACTGGGAATCTGGTATGCCATAGGTTGGGGTTAAATATATTGTGTTATGTTTTTATTGCCGGCTCCCAGGTCATCAATGATTTTACTCAGGGCCACATTAACTTCCTGCATGGTGTATTCGCGGCGGCTGGCATCACTGAAATATTGCCGGTATATTTCAGGTGAGAACTCCGAGGTAGTAATGAATTTCTCGATCCAGTCGGTGATGTCGACGTCCTGAACCGGCTTCAGTTTTTCAATGAAGGAGCATAAACGGCCCAGGTCGGGATATTTCTGCAGGTACTTTTGGAGGGTGTCCTTATCGGGGGCTGCACTGTAAATCACAAAAATGAAATACAGTTCATACGATTTGGCAGATGCCTGGTATTCACGGAACACCGCATCGCAGAAACGAAGAAATTCATCCATCCGGGTGGCGTCTTCGTCGAAATCAAAATCATAGTAAAAGGGGAGGATCACCTTTTTGCTTTTCTGCCGGGCGAGCCGATCAATGAATCCTTTGGGCACCGTGTCTTCTGCTTCGGGCGAGAGGTTGAGGTATTCCAGAATATTCCAGATGGCATTGGTGTTGTTGCTGTCCGCATCCGTCGAGCTGATCAGGTCGGTGATTTTAATCAGGGGCTCAATTTTATTCACGGAGCCCAGGGTGTATTTTGAAAAACGTTTTACAA
>JBGAVF010000207.1:0-5793 GCA_044228315.1 Bacteroidia bacterium
GGTCGAGGTATTCACGTATGGATTTCTCATCGTAGCTGATGCTGCGATTGTTTTTCTGATACACCCGGATAAATTCATCTTTACTTACGGGTGTTGAGCCAAAAGTGAAAATAGTTTGGGCCGGGAGTGCTGCCGTAATAAAACAAGAAATAATAAAAAGAATATTTTTCATAGAGGGCCAGTTAAGGGTTTTAATAAAACGTGCAAAAGTAAGAAAAAAAAGGGGACAAAAGGCCCTCCGGCAGGCAATTGACGGGCATCTGTTATACACCGCCCAAAGCCTTTCCTGTATTGTGTGAAAGGCACTCTTAAAATAATTTTAATGGAATTTAAATACGTGTGAAGCAGGGGTGTTCCCGGAATCGTATTTTCAGGCTTATTATAATTTCTTTGCTTTTTCCCACACTGCATTCATTTCATCAATGCTCATCTCATGCACCTTTATACCCAGCAGCCGGGCCTCTTCCTCAATTTTTTCAAACCGCAACTTGAATTTTTTATTGGTACGCTCCAGTGCCGATTCAGGATTTATATCTTCAAAGCGGGCATAGTTGATGAGAGAGAAAAAAAGGTCCCCCAGTTCTTCTTCCCGCTTCTCCGCAGTATCGGCTGTTTTGAATTCATGCAGTTCTTCCTGTACTTTCTCCCATACGTCTTCTTTTTTATCCCAGTCGAATCCTACCTGCGCGGCTTTATCCTGCATACGCATGGCCTTGATCATGGCCGGCAGGGCCTGAGGCACGCCTCCCAGTACCGATTTTGCCCCTTCTTTCAGTTTGATCTGCTCCCAGTTCTGCTTTACATCGTCGGCATTATTCACTTTCACATCGCCGTAAATATGCGGATGGCGCTGAATAAGTTTATCGCACAGGGCATGACACACATCTGCAATATCGAACGACTCCTTCTCGGACCCGATCCGGGCATAGAATACCACATGGAGCAACAGGTCACCCAACTCTTTTTTTATCTCCGGAAAATTTTCATGGTCAATAGCTTCGGCAAGTTCGTAGGTCTCTTCTATGGTAAGATGACGCAACGTATGAATGGTTTGCTTCATGTCCCACGGACACTGGGTGCGCAACTCATCCATTACAGTGAGTAAACGGCTGAAAGCTTCTTTTTTTTCTTCGGTGGAATGGTTCGGCATAAGCGGAGGTAAAAATAACGGAATACACAGAATAATTCTAACAAAATGAAGGCGGTAAAAAGGATTGTTTCAGTTAGATTTGAAGCCTCGATTTATAATCCGATTGGTACATTGAGCGGTAAGAAAATAGCGTTCTTCCTCTGTGGGGATTTTCCCGAAGGCAACGGTGCCAATTCGCGAATAAAAGCCTTTGCCCATGCTTTCCGTGAATCGGGAGCCGGGGTGCAGCTGGTATATCTCTGGGCCACCTCGTTCAATAACGACGGCATCAACAAAATCACGAAAGGCATGTGGGAAGGTATTCCCTACGAGTTCCTGAACAACCGTTGTACCCGTCCGCGAAGCTATGCAGGCAAGGCATTCGACAGCATGAGGGCCTTCGTCAACACGTTTCGTTATTTTTTTCGGGAACATAACAACATCGGGGTATGTTATTGTTATTCCCCGGATATTGTTTTCTTCTGGCCCCTCATCATTTGCTGCAAATGGTACGGTATAAAAATTATTTTTGAGCAAACCGAGCTGAAATCATCATACCGGGATGGAAACACGCCACGACAAAGTTTCTGGAAATTTTTCAACCAATGGGATGAGAGCCATGCCCAGCAATTGTGTCATCACATGGTGGTGATCTCAAAAAATCTTCATACCCATTACCGCGATTATTTTCCGAAGGAACAGCTTTCGCTCATCCCCATTGTGGTGGATCTGAGACGATTCACCAATCACGCTGTAAAAAAAACCGGTCTCATCGGCTATATCGGGTCTTTCGGTTACAAAGACGGGGTGGAAGGTATACTTCGTGCCTTTCGTATTGCGCGCAGTGTAAACCCGGAACTGAAACTACGGCTCATGGGGTATTGTGAAAATTTCGAGCGTATTAAAAAACTGATTTCCGAACAACAACTGGAACCGTATGTAGAGATGAGCGGGTTGGTACTATACAAAGACGTTCCCAAACTCCTCGAAGAATGCGAGTTGCTTTTAATGAACCGCATCGATACCAAGTTCGCGCATTACGGTTCGCCTACCAAACTCGCCGAATACCTGGCCTCAGGGGTACCTACTATCGTGACCAATGTGGGGGATGTGAAGGAATATCTTACCCATGATCATGACACCTATGTGATACCGCCTGAAGATGATGAAGCACTGGCTGCGGCTATATTGCTACGGTTCAGTGAACCGCAGCGTTTTCAGCGTATCGGCACCAACGGGCGAAGAACCTGTGAAGCGAAATTCTCACATCAGGAACAACTGAAACAATTGCTGGATGTGATCCGTAAGCTGGCACCGGATACTATTTCCTGATAGCGGTGTTTATTCCCGGCTTCGCAGAATGGCTTCTGCAATGATGAGATCTTCCCGTGTGGTGATTTTTATATTCTCATAATGCCCTTCCATCAGATGGATCTTAATATTATCCCGCTCTGCCACGGAGGCATCATCGGTATAGGCATCGAGCGAGTCGCTGCTTTGCATCAGTTCGCGGTAGGCTTTAAAAATAACGGGAAAGGTGAAGTTTTGTGGGGTTTGAATCATTACGAACCGGCTTCGGTTGCGGGCAAAGCTTTCTTCTCCTTCAATCTCACGTATCGAATCTTTCAGCTGCACAGCGCAGATGGCATTCGTGTTTTTTTCCGCTTCATCAAATGAATATTTTATAATGGCTTCATCAACCAATGGCCGGGCCCCGTCGTGAATGGCCACAACACTTTCGGTGTCGGCGGCCTGAAGGCCGTTGTATACCGAATGAAGGCGTGTTTCCCCACCGGCAACGATCTGGTGTGGAATGGAGAAATGATATATGGAACAGAGTTTTTCCCAATACGCGATCTGATCTTCGGGAAGTACCAGGATGATCTTATCGCATACATACCTGAATTTTTCAAGGGTATGCATCAGAACCGGCTTGTGCACCAGTTCCATAAACTGCTTGGGGACCGCATTCCCCATACGGGTGCCTTTCCCTCCGGCTACAATCAATGCAATTCGTTTCATGATGCCGGTTTTTTTTAATGCTGTTGTGAATTCCGGGATACGGGCCCCGTTGTATTATAAAATAAGCATGGCATCGCCATAGCTGAGGAAGTGATACTTCTCTTTCATAGCCACCTGATAGGCTTCCATCAGGAAATCATATCCGGCAAAAGCAGCGGCCATCATCAATAAGGTGCTTTCGGTCTGATGGAAGTTGGTGATCATGGTATTCGCCAGACTGAATTCGTATGGCGGGAAGATGAACTTATCGGTCCAGCCGTTGTACGGGTTGAGGGTGGCGTTGGCCGATACCGATGATTCAATGGCCCGCATCACCGTAGTTCCCACGGCACATATTTTTTTCTTCTTCTCAATACCACGGTTCACAATATCACAGTTCTCTTTGGTGATGATCACCTGTTCACTGTCCATTTTGTGCTTGGTAAGATCTTCCACCTCTACCGGACGGAACGATCCCAAACCGGTATGCAAGGTTACTTCCGAAAAATGAACCCCTTTAATTTCAAGTCGTTTGATGAGTTCACGGCTAAAATGCATACCGGCTGTTGGGGCTGCCACAGCGCCTTCATTCTTGGCAAACAGGGTCTGGTATCTTTCCGAGTCACTCGGTTCAACCTCCCGTTTCAGATAACGCGGAATCGGGGTCTCGCCCAGATAATTTATTGCTTTTCTGAAATCATTGTCATCGCCGTCGAAAAGAAAGCGGATGGTACGTCCGCGGGAGGTAGTATTATCAACCACTTCTGCTACCAGCATGTCGTCGTCGCCGAAATACAGTTTGTTCCCTACCCGTATTTTACGGGCCGGATCTACCAGCACATCCCACAACCGCAGCTCATTATTCAGTTCACGCAGCAAAAACACTTCGATCTTGGCTCCGGTTTTCTCTTTGTTACCCCAAAGGCGGGCCGGAAATACCTTTGTATTATTCACCACCATTACATCATCTTCCCCGAAATATTCAAGTACATCCTTGAACAAACGGTGCTTAATCGTTTGCGATTTCCTGTCAAGAATCATCAAACGGCATTCGTCGCGATTCTTCGACGGGTATTTGGCAATAAGATTTTCAGGGATGGTGATTTTAAACTGGGATAACTTCATAATTGAACAGAGCGCAAAAGGCCTAATTTAGGGGTTGCAAAAGTAACAAATCCATAGTACTTTTACCAAAAAAAATGACATGCGCTTTAAATCGTGGGTACTGCTGCTTTCCCTGCCTTTTATTATGGCTATGGTTCCCGGCCGGGGGCATCTTAAATTCGATGAATCGTTCAAGGATGCAGGGGAGGTAAAACAAGGAAATGTGGAGCATTATGAGTTCCCTTTTTCCAATACCGGCGATAAAAAGGTGAAAATTTCAAGTGTGATTTCCGGTACCGAAGGGGTTATCCTTCACCTGGCCGACAGCATCATTGAACCGGATAACAGTAGCCTCATCTCTGTCGACTTCGATACCCGGAAGCGGAAGCCGGGCGATTTTTCACTGGCAGTGACCGTAAATTCCAATGCCGACAACAAAGAGGTAAAGCTGAAGATCTTCGGCACCCTGGTTGAAACCCATTGATCGCACAGCTTCAGTACGAAGCATTGCTACTTTATTCCCCGATACCTGTAAAACAGATTTGGAGGAATCCAAAAATGGAATATCTTTGCTTTATTAACAAACAATACTAATACATACTCATTATGGCCTGGACTTTAGATGACTCCATTCAACGCAGGGCGTTCAATCAAAACAAACATTTTGATGTAGAAGCTGCTTCCATGAGCAAATACCATCAATGGAAACGTAAGATCAACGATCTGGGTATGCACCCCAAAGTAGCTGCCGAAGCCGTGGGCGATATGCATTATGAGCAACTGAGCGGAAAAAATAAGGGGGAATACACCGTTCGGCTTTCACAACAACACCGGGTGGCCTTCACCCTCAACGACAGCACCAAAGTGGTTACCGTTTTTCAGATCGGCGGGCATTACCCCAACGAAACAAACTAACCCCCGGCCTTTACTTTCGATTCTTTACTGGTTTTTGCCCGATCCGTTTCTATTTCAGGTTTGGATGCGGTAGGGACAGAGTGTGTTATCATGGCGCGTGGCTTCGGTGTGCGTTACCCCCAGGTTGATTAGTCGCTTTGTTCACCGCAATCCTTTTTTATGGATTCCGGGCTTCCCTATTTTCAGGGGTATTATTTATTGCTTTTATTTGCACAAAATATTTTTATGGTAACTATCAAATTCGGAACCGACGGCTGGAGAGCCATTATTGCTGATGAATTCACCGTTGACAATGTAAAACGGGTAGCCGATGCTACTGCTAAATGGCTGCTGAGTGCGCACGAGAAACCTGCTGTGGTTGTGGGGAATGATTGCCGTTTTGCCGGAAAACTCTTTGCCTCTACCGTAGCCCGGGTAATGGCAAGTAATGGCATAAAGGTGTATTTCGCTTCGAACGAATTTGTAAGTACTCCCATGATATCGCTGGGCACTGTAAACCTGAAGGCCCAGCAGGGTATCATCATTACTGCCAGCCACAACCCGGCCAGCTACAGCGGCTACAAGCTAAAAGGAGCCTACGGGGGCCCAACCGTACCTGCCGGTATTGAACAGGTTGAAAAACTGATCCCGGATGCCGTTACCTA
>JBGAVF010000208.1:0-5748 GCA_044228315.1 Bacteroidia bacterium
CGGGAGATAGCTCCATATCGGTAAGCACATCATCACGCAGTCCGCCGAAGCGTTCGTCCCATACCCGTTTGCCGAAGCTGTCTACTTTTATCACCCAGAAATCGGCCCCGCCGATATTGAATTTACTGCGGTCGCCTGTGCCGGAATAGCTGTAACCGCCCAGTACGAATCCATTGTCGGAGGCTTTGCGTATGATATTGCATTTTTCGTCGGAGTTGCCACCGATGATACGTTCCCATATTTTATTACCTGCTACGTTGGTGCGGATCAGCCATATATCCACGGTGCCCCGGTTGCCCAGGGTTTTGTTGCCCGAGGCCAGGGAATAGGAATTACCGGCCAGCAAAAAGCCGCCGTCGTTGAGTTCCACAAATGAAAAGATGTCTTCCGATAATTTGCCTCCGTACACCTTATCCCATTGTACCACGCCGGTGCCTGAAATTTTCAGAAGCCAGATATCGTAATTGCCAATACTGTCGATGGTTTTATTGCCGCTGATGGTGGATTTGGAATAAGCGGCGATAAGGAAGCCACCGTCTTTGGTTTGATGGGCCTCGTAGCAGCTTTCTTCCCCGCTTCCACCATAGGTGCTGTCCCACAGCGACCGTCCGGAGCTGTCAATTTTTAATATCCAAACATCGCCTGCACCTTTACCCGGACTTTTCTTGCTACCGCTTTTTACCGAATTGGTGTATCCTACCAGTAAAAAACCTTTGTCGGTAGTGGGCTCAATGTACCTGAGTTCTTCGTATCCGGTTCCCCCATAGGTGCTATCCCATAGTTTGGTGCCATTATTGGAAAGCCGCACCACCCAGTAGTCGTTCGAGCCATAGGCCGCTTTGGTTTTATCGCCTGAAACCGGACCACCTGAATAACCACCCAGCAGGCAGCCTCCGTCGGAAGTGGGCCATACCGCCATGAGGTAATCGTTGCTGGTGGAGCCGATCACTTTGTCCCAAAGTTTATTCCCGTTGCTGTCGGTTTTCACGATCCAGTAATCGTACCCGCCTTTGCTGGTGGCCGATTTTTCGCCGGTGGCTTTGGAATTGCTGTATCCTGCCAGAAACAGGGAACCGTCGGCTGCCCTGCGTACACTGTTCAGGGTTTCAACAGAATCGCCGGCAAAACGTTTGTCCCATACTTTTATGGGGGATGCTTGCGAGAGCAATAAAAGGGCGTAAAAGGTGCCCAAAAAAGTAAGCAAACCACGTTTCATACGGGCAAGATACAAATTCTTCCGAAAAAAGCACAAGGGTCCGTTAATTTTATATTGGGGTATTAGGTGCGGGGTTGGTTTCAAACCTTGCGGTATATCATGAATCCGATAAAACGCAAATCATTACTTTTGCGCCCTGTTATAAGTTACAACGTACGTGTTATGATAAATTTTGAAATGACCCGACTGCCCGAGCGCACACAGAAACCACGCAATGAAGGAATCACCATGGTGATGGATAAGGGACTGAGTGTGCGTGAAGCCGAAGATTTTTTAAGCGTGGCCTCAGGCTATGCCGATCTGATAAAACTGGGATTTGGTACTGCCTATGTTACCCCAAATCTTCAGGAAAAAATAAAACTGTATCATCAGGCCGGTATGGCGGTGTATTTTGGAGGCACCTTACTCGAAGCATTCATTGCCCGCAAGAACTTTGATGCGTATTTAAAGCTGATTGAAAAATACAATATCACCCACGTAGAGATGAGCGAC
The DNA here is from genome assembly GCA_044228315.1 of Bacteroidia bacterium. Classification (GTDB taxonomy): domain Bacteria; phylum Bacteroidota; class Bacteroidia; order UKL13-3; family UKL13-3; genus CAINMV01. The sequence continues at coordinate 1,709 of JBGAVF010000208.1, forward strand.
GGCAGCCTGGAAATGCCACACGATGAAAAATGTGAATACATACGTACCCTTTGCAAGCATGCCACTGTGCTGAGCGAGGTGGGCAGCAAAGACGCGGAGAAAATTTATGCTCCGTACGAGTGGGTTCGCTTTATGCAGAAGGAAACCGAAGCCGGTGCCTGGAAACTTATTGCCGAAGCGCGCGAAAGCGGTAACGTAGGGGTGTTCCGCGGGAACGGGGAAGCCCGTGAAGGATTGGTGCATGAAATAGCGCATTTCATTCCGAAAGAAAACATCATTTGGGAAGCTCCGATAAAAAACCAGCAGGTATGGTTCATTAAGGAAATGGGTGCGAATGTGAACCTGGGCAATATTGCCCCGAATGAAGTGATCCCGCTGGAAACACTGCGTCTCGGATTGCGGGGCGACACATTCTCTACGTTCCTGAAATAAGCACAGTTAAAGCTTTTGCATTTACTCTTTTGATAAGGCTTCAAGCCTTTACTTCGCATCCTTTTTCTAACTGTCTCCTTTTTGCTGTTTAGACAGGTTAAAAACTTCATTATTTCTTTTTTTTACTGCAAAGACTCTTTAATTTTGATATGTGTTTGTGATTGCTGATTTCCTTATTAAAAGGTGAAATCTCTTTTGCATCATCGAATAAAAATAAAACTTTTAATTAAAAAACATGTATGAAACCAAAATTCATCCTCATGCTGTGTGCATTGGTAATGTGCATAGCTTCGCGGGCTCAGGACACCGATAAGGTGCAAGTGCCGGCTCCCCGAATGTTATCAGTAGAAACCGTGGATGGCTCACGGGTCACAGGAACTCTGGTATTCGAAAACGACAGCCAGATGGTGCTGCTCTCCACATCCATCGGTCGAATCACCATTCCAAAATCGGTGATCAAAGAAGTGAACGAGATCACCGAAAATCAGTTCACCCGCGGGCAGGTCTGGTTCAAGAACCCCCACTCTACACGGCATATCATTGGTCCCACAGCATTCAGCCTCAACAAAGGGGAAGGGTATTATCAGAATCTGTATCTGTTCGGGCAGTCGGTGAACTATGGCATTACACCGCATATCTCGGTAGGTGGAGGCTTTGAAATTGCATCGTTGATCTTTGCTCAGGAGTTCCCGTATATGTTTTTCCTTACACCGAAGATCGGGTATGAACTGTCACCCAAATGGCATGCCGGGGCCGGCCTCTTGTATGTGCACATCCGGAATATCATTGATGAAAACAACAATTTGGGTATAGCCTATGGGATTCTTACCTACGGTTCTTATGATAACAACGCCACACTGGGTGTAGGATGGGGCATGCACGGCAATCTTAAAGTAGATGGCAATACGCAAAAGACCTATACCGACCGGGGGATCTCTCCGAGGCCCATCATCACACTCAGTGGTATGACCCGCCTTTCGAAGCGCTTTGCTCTGGTAACCGAAAACTGGATCTTCTCCATGAAAAAAGAAACCGAAACCTGGGATCCGGTGATCATGCGTTACACATACAAGACCACTGAAAAGTACGATGGATATTTCTCCTATGGCATGCGGTTCATGAGCGAACGAAACTCGATTGATTTCGGGTTCATCAATAACAAGGAAATCGCCTCTGAGATATACATCGGTATTCCGTATATCGATTTTGTGATCAAATTCGACAGTCTGAAGAGAAAGAAATAAAAGCCTAACTGATTTTATTCTGCAGTGGTTCGCTTCAGCAACGGAAGCGTGGTTAAACGGGCCAGTGCCTCCGCGCTGAGTTCTCCTTCGGCACTGAAGGCCCACACAAAAAGATATTGTATGGGATGGTTTTTCCGTATCCGGCGTATGGCATCGAGTGTAAGATTTTTTACAATGCCCTGGCGCCGGAATTCCGGAAGTACCAGTGCAGAGCATAAATACAGGGCATCGTATACCTGACCCGGGGAAGTGCGGTTAAAAAGTTCTTTTTCAGAGATATGGCCACTCAGAAACTCATGCATCAATGCAGATGTTGTAGGGATGAGCAATACCCAGGCAACCGGTCCGTTTCCGTCATCGAATTCAGAAACCGTGGCAGGGTGCAGCTGAACCATTCGTTCCAGTACTTCCTGATGTATATCCAGTTGGTTCGGATCGTTTCGTGCATCGAAAACATCTTCCGCCAGTTGCATCATGCGTTCGAAATTGCTCTGACTCATGTTGTATCTTATTTCATTTTCGTTTCAGTTCAAAAATACCACATCCGTAGGTGCAATTGCAATTGGTGGTGATGGATTCTTCGGTGAGCATGACATTTTCATGAAAATCACCGGCATCATCCACATACGAAAACTGTTCAGTGATAAAATCACCGGCCAGCCATTCGGTAAGATAAAGCAGGGAGAACACCCGGTGTGCATTGAATTCGATGCGCTGGGGGCCAATGGGAACCGAGAAATAAAAACGACCTCCCGGTTTCAGCATTTTTGCAATGGCATCTACTGCCTGAATATGACCCCGGTAATTCACCGGGTCGCCATAACGCCCCAAGCCGAAATGCTCCATGGCATGGAGGGAGGAAACGGAATCACAACAGGCGCTCATGCCTTCTGGCAGTTGCATGAGGTTGGCTTGTGTGAAGGTGATGTTTTTAACACGGGAAGGCTGCGGGCGGATATCCAGCACCTCGATGCTACGAAAAGAGGCCACATGCGCCACAAAGCCGTNNNCGGTGCGCGAACCGATGTCGATATGCCGTTCCGGTGCATTCAAAAATATACGTTGTGCCACATGCAGGTCCTGATGGAAATAGTGTCCGCTCATGACCCCGGAAGTTTCATCCCGTTCATTCAATACCGGATACTCTTTTCCGAAAGGGAAGTTGGTATCATTTCCCATCTGCCGGATCAGCTCTTCGCGGTCGCGCATATATAAGGCAAAGCCGTGCTTGTTTTTCATACGGACAGCCTGCATCCGTAAATAGTTCAGAACCGGTCGAATCATCTTTTTCATTTCAAATTGCTGTGACGAAGAGGCGCATTAAAAAACATATTTCACCACCATTTTTACATCGGTTTGATGCGGGCCGTTGATCTTACTCAGCCCGCTGCTCAGAAACGTTTTCTGCGGGTAGAATGAATCGGAGATGCGCATGTAGGCCTGCAATCCGCGGCGCAAGCGGCAACTGAATAGCAGGTATGCCCTTGAGCCGGTGTCGTTGAATTGCATCAGACTGAACGCATAGGGTACATCGTTTTCAAAAGCATACATGCGGGCATAGCTTCCTCCGCTCTGAAATAAGCAATACCGCAGCGTAACCTCCCATCGCCCGTTCACCGGCTGATAGCTAAGATCCTGAAACGCCAGGGTGCCGAATTGTATTGGGCTGTATTCCTGTCCGCCTTTTACAAACTCACAACGGGTTCGGAATTTCCAGCTCGCATCCGGTGCGTAATCACATTGCAGGCGCAGGGTGGTTTTTTGCTGATCGGCCGGCCGGACCATGTTTTCATTTTCCGCACGGGTGGCGTTGATCTGGTCGCGAATGATGCGGTACCGGCATTCCAGCTTCAGTGCTTTGGTGGGAATAAACTGCAGGGCACCGGCCGCATCGTTGCCATGAGATGGAAAATCAACCCGGTATTTGGGCAAGGGCGACGCAAACACATCCGGATATCCGAGCAGTCGAAATCCTTTCCTTAGCTTCAGGGTAATGCCGGTGTAAAGTCCTTTTTCATTGGTGGGCGTGGAAGCATTGCTGAACGCGTTGGAAAGGGTATTGGTATAGGAGGCATTGTAGTTGCGGTACACCATGGCCATATCGCAGGTGGCATGCAGGGATGCCATGAGTCCCGCCAGCATGGCACGGCCCCCGTTGTTACTGCCGGCAACTTCGGAGAAGAACGACACATTGCGCAGGGAATAACTTATATCGGCATGTAAAGTATGCAGGGTGCTATTAAGTTGTTGCACCATCCATCCCGCTCCGGCATGAAAAGCATTCCGGTCGGTTTGCAAATACATGCCGGCCGCTTTTTGAGTGGAGGTATGTTTCAGGGCGAGTTCCTTTTCGGTGCGGTGATA
>JBGAVF010000209.1:0-6079 GCA_044228315.1 Bacteroidia bacterium
ATGCGTACCTGAAATATACCGACTTCCCCCGCCTGCCCCTGCTGGTATTGCATGCTGCGTATTTCTTCTACTTTATATTTTACAGCAACACCACCTTCTTCGATTCGTTTGCGGTTATCAGCAGCAGCATTCCTTCGTATTCGTGGAGCAGCCTTACCGGTTTCACACCCGATGCATTAACCGATAGCATTTTATTCATTCCCCTGGCCGGTATCATGTTCTACCTCATGGTGGTGATGTTCCTGCTCGGCATTCGTAACAACCGCCTGGCCAACTTCCGCAAGCGCCCTTACCTTATTGGCATTGGGGGCGACAGCGGCACCGGCAAGCATACCCTGGCCGAACTATTCAAGCAACTTTTCACCGAGAAGAATGTGATGCAGATCAACGGCGATGCCGATCACAAATGGGAGAGAGGCCACGAGAAATGGAGCGTGTTCACGCATTTGAATCCGAAAGCCAACAACCTGTATGTGCAGTTCGATCAGGCTCACATGCTGAAACAGGGCCGCAGCATTCAGCGCATAGAATACGATCACGATACCGGAAAATTCACCCAACCCAAGCCGGTGAGTCCCGATACCTATGTGCTTTTTGTAGGTCTGCATCCGTATTACATACCACAGATGCGCAAGCTCTTCGACTTCAAAATTTATATGGATACGGCCGAAGACCTGAGGTTAAAATGGAAAATGGAACGAGATCAGGCACGACGCGGGTATTCCGAAGAAAAGATAAAGGAGCAGATACAAAAACGTCTGCCCGATGCAGAGAAATATATTAAGCCCCAGGCTCAGTTCGCCGACCTTATCATTAAGTATCTGGCTGAAGATGAACAGAAGCGCCTGACGGTGGAATACACACTTTCCACCCAATGGAACCTTGAAACCATTTTCGAATACCTCGAGCAACAGAATGAGAAATCATTCACCATCGATCATCACTACGATGAGGCATTTGAAAAACAAAAGGTGGTATTCGCAGGTGATATTTCAAAAACCTGTTTCGAAACCTTTGTGCAGGAACATATTGAGGAATTTGAAGAAATCATTAGTCCGGGATTCCGCTTCGATGATGGCTTCAACGGGTTCACACAGTTTCTGGCCCTCAATATTATTTTACAGCAATCGAAAAGTAATTACAACCCCGCCGTATAATGGAACGCAATGATCTGGCCGGGCTTTCGGCAAAATACGGATCCACTACCGACTGGGTGCAGGCCGCCGGGGGGAACACTTCCGTAAAGTTGGAAGGGATGCTTCTGATCAAAAAATCGGGGATCCGATTGCGCGATGTGAGTGCGGATGAAGGCTACCTTCCGGTATCGGTATCACGGGAAGAGATCGCCAACCTGTGTGAAGACAAAACCAACGACATTGAAACCTACTATGCCCGGTATATCGACAGTAAAATTGCGAAAGATCAGGCCCGCCCGTCCATAGAACTCAGCTTTCATGCAATTGGAAAAAAATATGTGGTGCATACCCATGCAACTCTGGTGAATGTATTCACCTGTTCGGTGGAAGGGCAGGAGTGGATACGCACTCACCTGCCCGGCGTGGCGCTGTTGCCCTATGTGAAGCCCGGCATAAAACTCACCCGTAAAATCCTGGAACTGTTCCATACGTTGCCCGATGTGTCGATGCTATGCAGCCACGGACTCATTATCTCATCCGATACACCCGATGGGGTTGATTTGCTCACTACACAACTGTGGAAGGCCCTGGAAAAAGAAGTTGTGCTGGAGCCTATCGCAGAAGAAACAGAGATGGGCGAAGCAGCACTGCTCAGCCCAAGTTTTCCGGGAATGCAGGTGAAATGTATCTCCGATGCTTTCACCCGTGAATACACACCGGAAACCGGCATCATGTTTCCCGATTATGCGGTGTATTGTGGTGCCACAGTATATGCATTTCATGAAGACATGTTAGGGAAAGCTTGGAGCTCCACGAAGGAAATCCCCAAGGTCATAAAATTCAAAGAACAGTATTATGCGCTGGCTTCTACCGATGCGGCCCTGTCCTTTACAGAAGAAGTGTTCCGCAACCATGCACGGGTGCAATACCATATCCGCAAAAAGGGGTGGACCCCTGTGGCTTTGAATGAAGCGCAGGTGATGGAACTGCTCAACTGGGACCTTGAAAAATACCGTCAGCAACTCATCCAATAACCTCACGCCATGAACATCATTATCCCGATGAGCGGTATCGGCAAGCGTTTTCTGGAGGTCGGGTACACCGACCCGAAGCCCCTGATTCCCGTGGAGGGCAAGCCCATTATTCAGCATGTAGTGGAGCGCTTCGATACCGAAAACGATACCTTTATTTTTGTGTGCAATGAACCCCACCTGCGCGATACCCCTTACGCGTTCGGTGCTGGAGCGTATTAAAAACAAAACCATTGCTTGGCGGTGCCTCGTGGAACAAATACGGTAATATTGGGCAGGCTTCCATCTATTCAGGATGATGAAGCCTACGTGGTGAATTGCAGACCGCTGGCGCGCTGGGATTACAACGTTACAAAAAGATGATGTCGATACCGTTGCGATGGTGTTATTTCCTACAAAGGGTTTCATCCGCATCTATGGCCCCAACACCTATACAGCATGTGTGCCACCCGGATGCCGCATGATCGAGATCCAAAGTACAACTACGCCGAACAAAATGGATTGTTACCAGTCGTTAAGCACCTACTACTTTTCCAAAGGCAGCTATATAAAAATATTTCCGTCCCAGCTGAGTGATAAGAAGATCGACCTCAACGGAGAAATATTATGAGTCTGGTTTATAATAGACTAAAAAGCCGACGGGCTCGATATTTTTGTTATGAGATCCTGTATTTCCTGCAACCGGGCACCGGTTGATCTGAAAGAATATCTTTACTGGAGCAATTGCTTCCTGCATCAACGATGAAAGACGAACGGGTTCCAGTAAAGCGAAGGCTTCCTGATCCTGTGTGGTACTGGGGTATCTTTCCACGGATTCATTTTTCTCCGATTCTCAAGAGCCCCTAAGCATGACCTGGAAATAACTAAGTTTAAACTCATCCCCGTGTATTATTTTCATGTACCATTTCTTCGCGGTCTCTATCTTATTTGTGAAAGCGTTCGATCTGAAACTGCTTCAGAAACGTGCCATTACAGATCTTAGTACCGTATGCCTTGTTTTCTCATCACCCGGCGATCGGTAGGGAACCCGATGTGTTTTAAGCTGTTGTGTGGGAAATTTCTACTACGCATACAACGGGTGCTCTGGTTCTTGCCGGCCCTTTTTTCATGCAATATCCTGTTTAGTGTGTACCGGTATTTTCAGGCACAAAAGCATTTTAACTTTAAAGGCTATACCTTTTCAGTAGCAGGCATTGCCGGGTTTCTTCTCTGGGGAATATTCATGATGTTTCACCCCAAATCACCGCCTATCATGTGAACGGCAGCATACCGTTCGGTATCGACATTGCCGTGTATCTGTTCGTATTTTCTCTTCATACTTTTCCTGTATGAGAAGAAGGATATGTTTAAAAATGTTTCACCCTTTTTGGGCTTACCGGTGTTATCGCCTTCATCCTGCTCATCCTGGTTCGAGCCTGTGAAAACCAATACCGCGTATCATCCTGCATCGACTTCGCGCAGCTTTCAGTTCCCCGGAACCTTGCAGGGTATGCCATGATGCTGGGGTTGTCGGGCAGTATCTTTATGTTCTTCCCGAAAACCTGGAAGCCTATGGCTTATCTGGGAAATTATACCCTTCCGGTTTTTCTGCTGCACATGTACTATCATCGGGTGATGTTTTCCCTGGATGGCTTCTGACCTGTTCACCCATGGAACGGAGGGATTAATTATTTGTATGGTATTTTTGTGCTCTGTTGCGCCATAGGGGTTCCGGTTCTTGTTTCCAAAGCCCTGATGCGCATCAGCAGGCATTTTAAACTCGCAGGATTTGTAGCATGACATCACAACTTCAGGTATTGATTCCCATGGCCGGTGCCGGCAGTCGATTTACGGCAGAAGGATACACCCTTCCCAAGCCCCTGATCGACGTGAGCGGCAAGCCCATGATCGTGCAGGCCGTTTCTGCCCTTCCGGCCGGGCATTCGTATATTTTTATTCTTCGCAAAGAACATCTGGAACATTACGATATTGAAAGCATTCTTCAGTCGTATTACCCCGGATGTAATACGCTGGTGCTCGATTATTTAACCGAAGGACAGGCCTGTACCTGCCTTTTAGCCAAGCATTTGCTTAACCCGGAAGCCCCGCTGATCATTGGCGCCTGCGACAACGGGATGACCTATGATACCGAACGCTGGAACGCCTTGCTGAACGATACCACTGTGGATGCCGCCATCTTCACCTTTCGCAACAACCCCACGGTGGAACGCAACCCGGCGGCGTACGGATGGGTGATCACCGGTGCGGGAGATGCGGCGAAGGAAGTAAAATGCAAACAGCCTGTTTCCAATGATCCGGTGAATGACCATGCTGTGGTGGGAACCTTTTATTTCCGGAAGGCGAAATATTTTACAGAAGCCGCTGAAGAAATGATCCGGAAAAACATACGCGTCAACAACGAGTTTTATGTGGACGTGGCCATGAATGAAATGATACAGTCCGGACAAAGCGTAAAGGTAATGGAGGCGGGAACGTATATTTGCTGGGGTACTCCCAACGATCTCAGAACCTACGAATACTGGGAACGTTTTTTTACCACTGCCCGATGAAGCGCAACTCTGAAAGCCTACTACTTACTCTGCTGTCCCTTACGGTACTGGCTGTTTTCATATTTCTCGATCTGCGCCATACCGATATCATCGCGTTGCAGTATTACAGCATTGATGAATATTCCTTTCAGCATGTACTGTATAAAATGCACGATGGGATACGACATGCCGATGTACGTAATATCTTTCAGTACACCTTCTATTCCTACGGATTCAGTTACTTCTTCATCACCGACCTGCTCGCGTTTCCATTTTTATACACGCACAACTATGAACTGGCCATTGTGATTCCACGCCTATTGTCGTCGGTAGCGGCGGTGCTGGCACTGGTGTACAGTTACAAAATACTTCGCCTGTATGTGTCGGCTGCTGCAGCCTTGATACTCACCGCCTTGTTGCTCACCTTTCCGGGATTCTGGCTCAACGGAAGCTGGTTTCATCCCGATGTGCTGATGACGACCTTGCTGATCATCGCGGTATATTATTTCTGCAAGGATCTATTCGCATTCAAAAGAAACTACTGGCTCGGTGTCCTCTTTTTTTCCGAGGCCATTGCCATCAAATTGCAGGCATTCACATTTCTGCCGTTGCTGCTGCTGATCCTGTTTCACGAAGAGGTCACCCTGTTTTCCTTTGCCCGATTCGGTGCCAACCTGTGGCGTGCCGTAAAAACCGGTGCGTTGCTGATCGGCGTGTTTTTGCTCAACAACCCTTTCCTGTTGCATCCCAAAGGGCTGAGAAGTTTTGCAGGCATGTTTGCCGAGAATATGCAATCGAACAGCACCAACCATTTCAGTAAGGTGCCGGTAACGATCACCGATAAAATACATCTTGCCCTACATGATTATTACCTGCTGGCTCCCCTGCTTGCCTTGCTGATGCTGGGTGCATTGCTCTTTATATTGAAACACTTCCGGGATCAAAAGTATCATGTGCTGTATTTTCTGGTGGTGGCACTGCTGGTAAATGTGGTGTACCTTTTTTTATTCGTGCAGAAAACATGGCAGCATTATTACCTTACCATCGGTTTTCTCTGGATGCTTACCGGTGTGTTTTTATATCTGCTGGTGCCAAAAAAGTGGATGATGGGAGCCCTGGTTTTGCTGGTGCTGCTGAATGCCGGATTTCACATACCGATTCTGAAAAATGAATTCAGCAGTTCGTATGCCATCGACACCAAACCGGTGAATGCATCCATGAACAGTATCATGCGGTCGTTCATTCAAGCCTCTTTGCCTGGAAATTTTACGGCAAGCAGCAAAGTCCTTTTGTCGCACAATACCTGTTTTGATTTTCGCCGTTTGGGTATACCTTTTGAAAATGTTCGGTATTATGATGGCGCATTGAACGCATCCGATATCAG
>JBGAVF010000210.1:0-5757 GCA_044228315.1 Bacteroidia bacterium
GTATGATGTGGCCAACCCGAAAGGAGCCCGTCTGGTGACACAGGTGCGGAACCGTAATGCCGACGGCGTCATTTTCTGTGCGGCCAGTTTCTGCGATCCGGCCCTGCTCGACCGCCCGAGCCTTCAAACCGCCTGCGATGAGGCAGGAATTGCACATATCAATTTTCAGTTTCACGAAAATACCGGACAGTTTAAAGTGATCAAGGAACAGGCCGGAACATTTTCCGATTCAATAAAATTATGGGTGTAAACACCATCAACCAACAGAAAATATAAAACGTACAATATATGTCGAACCCAAAAGATGTAGTAAAGGAAAAGAGCATGCTCATTCAGAAGGAGATGCTTGGCAATCTGTTTACTGAACTGAGCAATGCCAAAGAGAACGGGAAGAAGGTAGTATACACTTTCGTTCCCGGGAATCTCACCGAACTGATACTGGCGCTGGATATGCTACCGGTGTATCCTGAGATCAATGCGCTGCAGTCGGGGATGCGCAAGAAATCGGGATCGTATATAAAGGATGCCGAGAAGCTGGGGTTTTCTGAAGATGTATGTACCTATGTGAAATGCGATATCGGTATGATGCTGAATGGTAACATCGGCCCTACCGGTGAGAAGCTGCCCGAGCCCGACCTGTTACTGCTGAGCTATACAGGTTGTTTTACATTTTTAAAGTGGTTCGAGAATCTGGAACGCCTGTATCCGGGTGTTGAGATCGCCATGTTGCATACCCCGTATCAGGAAGACGGCAATATAACCGAGGAGCAAGTGAATTATATGGTGAAGCAACTGAAAGAAGATGTGATACCGAAGATGGAAAAGGTTGCCGGCAAGAAGCTGGATTACAACCGCCTTTCGAAGATGCTCGACAATTCAGTGAAAGCAGAAAACATGTGGGTGAAGGTACTTGAAACCGCCAAGAGTGTTCCTTCTCCTATTGACTCGTATTTCGCCGGTGTGTACTATATGGGTCCGTTGAATACCGCCTTCCGTGGTACCGAAGAAGCCGTAGCCTATTACGATGAATTGTATAAGGAAGTGATGGAGCGGAAAGAGCAGGGGCTTTGTCCGGTTACGCCGGAAGGGGAGATGAAAGAAGAACGTTTCCGCCTGGTAGTGGAAGGGCCTCCAAACTGGACCAACTTCCGTGAATTCTGGAAAATATTTTACGATATGGGTGCGGTGATCGTAGCTTCTACCTATACAAAAGTAGGTGGCTTGTACGATCAGGGCTTCCGTCACGAACCCGGAAAACCGCTGGAAAGCCTGGCCCGGTATTGCATGGGATGTTATACCAACCTCAACCTTCCGCAACGGGTCGACCTGATCGAGCATTATATCAAAGAATACAAAGCCGACGGGTTCCTAATCAATTCCATAAAAAGCTGCAATTCATTCTCGGCCGGTCAGTTGCTGATGATGCGTGAAATTGAACAACGGTGCAGTGTGCCGGTAGGCTTTATTGAAAGTGATCTGGTGGATCCGCGTTACTTCTCGTATGCGAACATTAAAAACCGTCTTGAATCCTACTTCCAGATGCTGGGACAACGAAAAGTGATCATGTCGCAGGAAGAAGTAACGGCATAATACATTTCATAAACTGTTTCATTCATGAACAAATATTATCTCGGTATCGATCTTGGATCAACCACTTCAAAGGCGGTAATCATCAACGAACAGGATGAGATTATCGGGCGGGGTATCACCAATACACGGGCCAACTATTCCGTGGCGGCCGATATTGCCCGCATCGAAGCCATTTACAATGCACGGTTCTCCATCCTCAAAAAAAATCTGGCGAATGAGATCGCTTCAAAACCCCAGTATAAAAAATACCTGTCCGACCTTGAAAACGTGTTTCAGTATGAGCAGTTCAAGGTACGTATTGACCGCCTGGGCGATGAACTTCTGAAAACCTGTTTCAATTATTTTGAAGGGGATCGGAGGCAACTCATGGTGGATCATCTGAGGCAGATACGGAAAGCCATTAAGCCCCGTATAAAGCATGCCTATATTTATGAGAACCTGGGCGACAAGAATCAGTTCTTCCGCGATATCGTTTCGGAAAAGTATAATGAGGAGGTGAATAAAATGGATATCTCCATGTTTGAACCCCTTATGACCATCTGGGATAAAAGTATCACGGTTGCCGAGAACGAGATCATCAATTTCGATTTCGAGTTTCTCATTCGTCAGGCCATGGACCTGCTGAAAGACAAGTATGAGAACCTGCCTGACCAGAAAGAGAATATTCCTATTGAAGGCAATGCCGCGTTCGATGCGGAGATGTATTTGCTGAAAGGCGATTTTAAAAATGTTTCCGAAACATTGCGCGACCGGATCCTGGAAGTTGCCAATCTGGAATTCAATATTGAGAACATGACCGGTACCGGATACGGAAGGGCTTTGTTGCCGTTTCCACAGGAATGTATCCGCTCCGAGATCCTTTGTCATGCCTTCGGTGCCCATGCCGTATTCCCGAATACACGCACAGTGCTCGATATCGGCGGACAGGATACCAAAGCCATACAGGTAGATAAGTACGGACTGGTGACCAGTTTTCAGATGAATGACCGTTGTGCGGCCGGATGTGGCCGGTATCTGGGGTACATCGCCGATGAAATGAGCATCTCACTGAATGAACTGGGGCCGTTGGCCATGGAAGCGGAAAAAGAAGTGACCATTTGCTCTACATGTACCGTATTCGCCGGAGCCGAATTGCGGGAACTCACCAATATGGGAGAAAAAAGGGCCGATATTTTAGGTGGCCTGCATAAAGCCATCATCATGCGTGCCATGTCGCTCATAGCCCGTTCGGGAGGTGTATTCAATGAGTTTACCTTTACCGGAGGTGTGGCCCGTAATCAGGCGGTAATAAAATACCTCACCCAACTGGTAAAAGAAAATTACGGAGATCAGATCACCATAAATATCCATACCGATTCCATTTTTATGGGAGCCCTGGGTGGTGCCATGTTCGCCCGGAGAAATATTAATGTGGATTTGCCAACTGCTAAAAATCAGCCGTACCTGCTTAACTGAATACACTATGACACAACCGATTAAAACCATGGGCATTGATGTGGGAAGCAACTTCATCAAGCTGGTTATGATGGAATCTGGCAAGGATTCAAAGATCCTTGACAAGCATACCGAAAAGATCCGGAAGCGGAACCCTACACAGGTGGCCGATGAAATGGTACAGCTGATGCTGGATAAGCACAATCTGCGGTATGAAGATATCGCCTATCTGGCATCTACCGGAGAAGGGGATCTGGTGAAACGCAAACGGGGCCATTTTTATGGTATGACCACCCATGCACGGGGTGCTCATTTTTTCTTTCCGGAAGCACGTACCGTAGTGGATCTGGGAGCCCTGTATGTTCGCTGTATCCGCATTAATGATGGAGCCCGTGTAGAGGATTATAAAATGACCGGGCAATGTGCCTCGGGTTCCGGACAATTTCTGGAAAATATTTCACGCTATCTGGGATTGAGTATTGAAGAAGTGGGCGATGTTTCGATGGAGGCAACGAATCCGGAGATATCATCCGGGATCTGCGCCGTACTGGCTGAAACGGATGTGATCAACATGGTGTCGCGGGGTATAAAAACACCGGATATTATAAAAGGCATTCATCTGTCGATCGCATCACGTGTGATCAAGCTACTGGGCTCGCTCAGGGCCGAATCGCCCATTATACTTACCGGAGGCATGGCATTGAACAAGGGAATGATTCAGGCTATTGATGAAACGCTGAAAGAAGGCGATAAGAAATTTGTCATTCATGCACATCCCGATTCTATTTATGCGGGGGCTATCGGTGCGGCGTTGTGGGGAGGGTACCGTCATTTCAGATTACTCGAAAAACAAGCCGTCATGGCATAGATGTATCGTATGGAAACAGCCACAATGAAACCCGGAAAATCGACGGTTCATTCCCTCGATTCCCTGTTCAAGCCCAAAGCCATTGCTATTATCGGGGCTTCACAAAAGGAATTGTCTATTGGAAATGTGATCATAAAAAACCTTCTTCACTACGGATACACCGGAAAAATTTACCCGATCAACCCGAAAGTAGAGGCCATTCAGGGGATAAAAGCGTATGCATCCATTTTTGATGTGCCCGGTGAGATCGACCTCGCCCATGTGATCATCCCGTCGAAGATGGTACCTCAGGCGATTGATGAATGCGGTATCAAAGGCATCAAATCGGTGATCATCAATTCAGCCGGTTTCAGTGAGCTGGGTGAAGAAGGCATCGCCTTGCAAAAAGCGTTTCTTGCCAATGCGAAAAAACACGGCATTCGCATTTTTGGACCGAATTGCCAGGGCATTATCAATACAGATCCGGAATACAAAGCATATTGCGATTTCACATTTACGTTTCCCAAACCCGGAAGTATTTCCATTGCAGCGTTAAGCGGTGGGGTGGGTGCATTCATCATGCAAAGCCTCTTCGATCTGGATATTGGCATGCGCCTCTATGCTTCCAATGGAAATGCATGCGACGTTTCCATTCCGGAAGTAATTGAATATTATGGTGAAGATGAAAAAACAAAAGCCATTATTCTTTACACCGAAGGCTTGTCGGATCCGCATGGTTTTATGGAAGTGGCCCGGGAAGTGACAAAGAAAAAACCGGTGCTGGCCATGAAGTCGGGACGAACCGAAGAAGGGGCCAAGGCTGCAGCATCACATACCGGTTCATTGGCCGGTGTGGATATATCTACTGAATTGATATTTGAAAAAACCGGCATTCTGTCTTTTACTAATGAAGAAGAACTGTGTCAGGTAGCGATGGCATTTGCCACACAACCATTCCCTAAAGGAAACCGCGTGGGTATCATTACCAATACCGGTGGTCCAGCCGTGATCGCCACCGATGAGCTGGTAAGTGCCGGAATGGTATTGCCGGCCTTGTCGGCACGTGCAAAAAATATTTTACAGGAAACGATGTTGCCGGAAGCAACCATAGGCAACCCGATCGATGTGGTAGCAACAGGTGGTGCAGCCCAGTTCAGAAGTGCCATGGATGTGCTGATGGAAGAGGAAACCATTGACTCGGTGTTCATAAATTTTGTAACCGCTCCGTTCGTCGACACCAACGAGATCGCGAAGCACATTGTGGAAGTAAGCAACCTGAAAAAGAAACCTGTGGTGTGCAACTTCATGACCAATATGAGTCTGGAACGCTTTCAGGTTACCGCACGTATTTTAAAAGAAGGTGGGGTGCCGTGTTACAGTTTCCCAACGACTGCAGCCAAAGCCCTGGGCGCTTTGTACCGATACAGTAAAACCCGGGCACGTAACATAGGTGAACCCAAACGGTTTGGCGACCTGATGAAGGACAAAGCGAGAGCTGTATTGCAGCAGGCAAAGGCAAAAGCGAACGCCTTTCTTGCATCCGATCAGGTATATAACCTGCTGTCGGCCTATGGCATTCCGGTAGCCCCCTGGCAACTGGCCGGAAATGTATCCGGTGCTCTGCAAGCCGCTGAAGCTATCGGTTTCCCTGTGGTACTGAAGGCTGAATCGGCATCCGTGGTTCATAAGAGTGATGTGGGAGGGGTAGCCGTAAATCTAAAAAATGCAGCAGAGGTCACCGCCGCTGCTGAAAAAATGAAAGCCTCTATAAAAGCAGATGATCTGAAATTTCTGGTGCAGAAGTTCTTGCCGGGAGGGAAGGAACTCATTGCAGGTGTGAGCACAAAGGCCGGGCTGGGTCATCTGGTGATGTTCGGATTGGGGGG
>JBGAVF010000211.1:0-5683 GCA_044228315.1 Bacteroidia bacterium
ATCAGATGCGACTGGATGATGTGTACAATGTGCTTGATATCCGGGTCGACAAGAAATGGAATTTCAGAAAGTGGGCGTTAGATGTTTATATCGATTTCCAGAATGTATATCAAAGCAAACAGCCCGGGGTTGATTCGTTTACCTTGTTGCGTAATGCCGACAAGTCGTTTGCAACCAATGACGGGAAACCATTTAATGGTACCAATGGCATAGGTACGCTGGTGAATTTTAATTCAGCGGCTTCCATTCCTACCATCGGGTTGGTAGTGGAATTCTAACGTAACAGCAGTGTTTTATTTGATGGCTGCGCGAACCCTGAGTAATTTTTCGAGCAAGGGCTCAAGCAAATGAAGCGGCAGCATATTCGCCCCGTCGCTTTTTGCTGACGACGGGTCAGGGTGTGTTTCAATAAACAACCCGTCGGCCCCGGTGGCAATGCCCGCCTTGGCAATGGTTTCAATAAGTTCCGGCTTGCCTCCGGTAACTCCGCTGCTTTGGTTGGGTTGCTGCAAACTATGCGTAATATCGAGTACAACCGGTACGCCATGGGCCTTCATCAACGGAATATTACGGTAATCAACCACCAGGTCCTGGTACCCGAGCATCGTACCCCGCTCGGTAAGAATTACCCGGTTATTTCCCCCGTCTTTCACTTTCTGCACTGCATACTTCATACTTTCCGCACTTACAAACTGCCCTTTTTTTACATTTACTACGGCTCCGGTTTTGGCGGCAGCCAGTAAAAGGTCGGTTTGCCTGCAAAGAAAAGCCGGTATCTGCAATACATCTACACAGGCAGCGGCCATGGCAGCTTCATGCGATTCATGTATGTCTGTAACCGTTGGTATCTGCAGGGTTTCACGAATTTTCTTCAGGATGCCGAGTGCTTTTTCATCACCAATGCCGGTGAATGAATCCAGACGGCTTCGGTTGGCCTTCCGGTATGATCCCTTGAACACAAATGGAATATTATACCGCAAGGTCAGCTCTTTGATCTTACCGGCGATATCGAATGCCATTTCTTCCCCTTCAATGGCGCAGGGGCCGGCAAGCAGAAAGAAGTTCGTATGGGATGCATTTACGATGGCATCCAGAGTTTCATCAATTGTCATAATTAAAAAGTATTGCAGAAAGCCGTATGATCAGGCATCAGCAAAGAACGGAAGAAATTTTTGTAAACGGGAATAACTCCCGAAATACCTAGTAGGTGAAGAAACTGTAGGTAGCGCGGCCTCCGTCAGGGTAATAACCTTCTATCAGGATCCGGCCATTAACACGCTCCAGATCCTGGATCAGATCATTCGGGTCGGTATACACCTTGTTGTTCAGTTTGTAAATGGTAAAACCTTCAGGAATGTTCATCTGGCGCATATATCCGTTGCGGATATTTGAAACCTTAATGCCACCGTCAATTTTCAAACGGTCTTTCTCAACCTTGGAAAGGGGTTGAAAATCAGCTCCCAGTTTGGTACTGCTCACACTGTTCTTTTTGGTGATGGCAGTATTTCCGTCTTTATTGATTAGCGCCAAGTCAACTGTAATCTCAGTGCCGTTGCGCAGGTAGGTAATCTTTACTTTGTCGCCGGGACGGTGGTAACTGATCTGTTCTTCATAAATGGCTTTGCTGTCCATCATCTTGTTGTCAACCTTTATAATGATGTCATCTTCCTTCAATCCTGCTTTAAACGCCGGACCATCCTCATATACCTGACTAATAGCCACCCCTGAATTCACATTCCTGCGTGAGGCGGTTTCCGCGTCAATATCTTTAATATCCATGCCGGTGAAACCTTTCTGAACCTCTCCAAAATCGATCAGGTCTTTCACAATCTTGGCCACCATATTGCCGGGAATTGCAAAACCATATCCCACATAACTGCCGGTTTGGCTTTGAATAGCCGTATTGATACCAATAAGCTGCCCGTTCAGGTCAACCAGTGCACCGCCGCTGTTTCCCGGGTTAATGGCGGCGTCGGTCTGGATAAATGACTCAATGGGAAACTGGGCATTCTGATTCACATTGATATTACGTCCTTTGGCGCTAACAATTCCGGCTGTTACCGTTGATGTAAGGTTAAAGGGATTGCCTACGGCCAATACCCATTCCCCTGTTTTTACATTATCACTGTTGCCAAAGGTGATGGCCTGCAGATCCTTGGCATCGATCTTAATAAGGGCCAGATCGGTATTCGGGTCAGCGCCTATGAGTTTTCCGGAATAGGTTCGCTTGTTATTGTTAAGGATCACATCAATTTTGTCGGCATCCTTAATTACATGGTTATTGGTAACAATGTATCCGTCTTTACTAATTATAACACCACTTCCGGAACTATACGACGGCCCTCTGTTCCCAAAAAAATCCCAGAAATCCCAATAGTCGTTTTGCTGACGGGCATTGGCGTTCGACACGGTTTTGATAAACACAACAGTGGGTGTGGCCAATGCCGAGGCTTTAATAAAATCACCATTCTCAATGGATGCCCCGGTGAAATTCACCCCACTCACGGGAGCGTCAGAGCCAACACCGAAAGTGATCTGTGGTTTTGCTGTAATTTGCTGGTAACAAATACTACCTGCCATTCCGAAAACGGCACTGAATAAGGCCAGTAAAAAATACTTTTTCATAACCAATGGTTCAATTAATGTGTTTAAATTATTGCCAGTAAAAGTACCTGCAAAATAAAAGAACGGAAAGGATTTTGTAAAGCAGGATGCCGGTTAAAAAATGTAAAAATCACTCAAACATTTTTTCATTATCATCATTGAGTGATTCGTTCATTATTTCTACCGTATTGTGTATGTTGTACACGTCATTGTTGTATTTATTGCCAAGAACAATGATAACATAATCACGCTTCGGATTCATATAGAACAAGGTGTTACAGCTGTTCCACCACCCGTTGTGATACACTACCTTTTCCGAATCACTCACGGTCATGCGGAAACCATACCCGTAATTACGTTGCCCGCGCGATTCAAAACTGCGGGGTTTCCATGCTTCGTCAAGCGTTTCTTTTTTAAGGATTTTATAATGGGTCAGTCCATCATACCATTTGTACAAATCGGTAATGGTGCTGTACACCCCTTTATCCCCCACCACGCGATCGAGATGGTTCATTTTTACCGGTTTCCATAAAGCTGTGTAACAGGAAGCACGGTTGCCAATGGCTTCTTCGGTTGAGTCGGTAAGCAAATAGGTATTGCTCATGCCCAACGGTTCCAGAATGTTTTTATGCAGATATTCCGAGAAGGAGGTGCAGGTTACTTTTTCAATGAGAGAAGCCAGCAGTAAATAGTTGGTATTGCTGTAACTGAAATTCCGCCCGGGCAAGTCAATAAATTTACGGGGGCACTTTTCAAGCCAGCGCAGTATGTCATTATTATCGGGGTACAGGTTTTGGTTTTCCACCTGGTCGCCGTATATATTAACATAGTTGGCAATGCCGCTTCTGTGATCAAGCAACATCTCAATGGTTACATTCCGGAAGGGGAGGGAAGGAAAGTAATCGGTGATCTTATCGTTGAGATGAATGAAACCGTCTTCCATCAATTTCAATACCGCCACAGCAGTGAAGGTTTTAGATAACGAGGCCAGTTGAAAACGGGTTTCTGTAGTTAAGGAATCCTTCCGTTCATAATTGCTGTATCCGAAGCTGTTCTGGTAAACGATCACGCCTTTCTGGGCGATGAGTACATTTCCGTTGAAACCGTTTTTCAGGGCCTTGAACTGATACAGGGAGTCGAGCTGTTTGTTCTTGTAAGCTGCCCGGATCGACCGGGCAATGATGGCCATGGTGTCGACTTCGGGAATATGAATGCGGAAACTGGTGAGAGAGCCGTCACCGGGCAGATTACTGCCGGCACTGGCCCGGTTACATGCCGAAAAATTGTTGAGCATGCAAACCAGAAGCAGAAATATATATAGTCTTTTGAGTAACAAACCGGCCAAAATTAGTTATTTTTCACTTTGTAATTTGTATTTTTTTATTGCTGTAAATAAATTGGTAGCAACAATATTCTGGCATGAATCGTTGGTAAGGTAATTGCGTTCTGTAGGATTGCTGATAAAACCGGTTTCACAAAGAATGCTCGGCATGCTGCATCGCCACAGTACCAGAAACCCGGCTTGCTTAACCCCCCTGCTGAACCGCTTCGACTTTTTAAACTCGTTTTCAATGTTAAAACAAAGTTCCAGACTGCGGTCGAGGTAGGCATTTTGATACATGGAAAAAATGATAAGACTTTCCGGTGAGTTTGGGTCATAGCCTTCATATTTTTCCTTGTAATCTTTTTCCAGGAGAATTACTTCATTTTCCCGTTTCGCTACCATCAGGTTTCCTTCTGTTTTATGAAGTCCCATGGCATAGGTTTCAGTGCCGTAGGCAGTTGAACTGTTGCTGGTATTGCAATGAATACATACAAACAGGTCCGCTTTTACTTTATTGGCCAGAACCGCCCGTTCTGCCAGATCTACAAACTTGTCGGTGGTGCGGGTAAAGATCACTTTTACCCCCGGCATACTATCGGCCAGCATTTTCCCCAGTTTCAGGGATACATCCAGAGCCACTTTTTTCTCCCATACACCGGCAGTACCGCATCCGGGGTCGGTTCCTCCGTGACCGGGGTCTATAACAATGGTTTTCAGTGTATATTTGACCGGTTTTTCAGGTCCGGAAAAGGCACTGGAAAGAAGCGTAAGTGCTGCAGCAATACTCAACATCATCAAGGGTTTCAGTAGGGGCTTAAGCTTCATGTTCGGAATAATATTACATGTGTATTACAAACATCAAAAATAACGCTCTGTCAGCGAAATTGACCTCCTGTAACGGGTATATTATACCCATTGCAGTGTTAATGTTTGTTTTTTTGTACGCTTTTTCTCCGGCCCACCCCCTTATTCAACCGGCGCAGCCCGTGCGTGTTACTGCCCCCCTCGATTCGGTTAAAAAAGATTCGGTAAAAAAGGACTCCGTTACGTTTAAAATATCGAAAGATGCCCTGAAGAATAAGGTTTCATACCACGCAGCCGACTCCACATTTCTGGATGTAAAGAACCGTAAACTATATTTGATCACCAAGGCCGAGGTTACGTATGAAAATGTAAAGATCAATGCCGATTACATATGTATCGACTGGAAGAAAAACGAACTCATAGCCTACGGAATACATGACTCATTTGCCGACAGTACTATGGGCCGTCCGGTGCTTTCCATCGATAATGAGCCGTACGAGTCGGACACCATGCGGTATAATTTTGTAAGTAAAAAAGGGAAGATGAAATCGGTGCGGACCAAGCAGGGTGATGGCTTTTTATATGGTGAAACGGTGAAACGCGATACGAGCCAAAGTCTTTTTCTGAAACACGGATGGTACACTACATGCAGTGATGAACATCCGCATTTTGAAATTGCTGTCAGCAAAGTAAAAGTGATACCGAATAAAAGTATCATCAGCGGACCGGCGCATCTGGTGATTGCCGATGTGCCCACACCCCTGGTAATTCCATTCGGCTTTTTCCCGATCAATAAGGGCCATCGCAACGGAATACTTATTCCCCGGTTTGTGAATGAGGAATCGCCCAACGGGCGGGGCTTCGGACTTAACGACGGAGGGTATTATATACATATAAAGGATTATGCCGACCTCAGACTTACGGGAAGTATCTTCAGCAAAGGCAGCTGGA
>JBGAVF010000212.1:0-5629 GCA_044228315.1 Bacteroidia bacterium
GGTGATCGACAGCATTAAAACAGCCAATAACTTTGTGGAATACCCACAGGCGTATGATAAATATGTTGCTACCGTGGATACCATGTTGCTGTTGTCGGGATATAAAATTGACAGTACCCGGATCAAAGAGATGAAAAACAGTACCCTTTTTGTGATTGGCAACAAGAAATATTCACAAGCCGATTTCGCCCAGTATGTTTTCCTTTATCAGACCCCTCAAACCAAAACTACGGTACCGGTAGTGCTTCGCGGTATGTACAAAGAATTCAAGAACAATTCTGTGATCGATTACGCAGAGAAAAACCTGGAAGAAACAAACGAGAATTTCCGCAATATTTATAAGGAATACCGGGATGGCATCCTGCTATTCGATCTTACAGATAAAAAAGTGTGGAGCAAAGCCGTTACCGATACCACCGGACTTCAGAAGTTTTATGAAGAGCACAAGAACGAGCACATGTGGAAGGACCGTGTAGATGCGACCTTGTATGAATGTGCCAGTAAAAAGGTGGCGAAGAAAGCCATGAGCATGGCAAAAGCAGGTGCGGATATGGACAGCATTTCGAAGGTACTGAATAAAACCAACGCCCTCAATATTACCATGAAGAAGAATAAGTTTGAACGGGGTGAGAATACTTCCATCGACTCGGTGAAATGGGAAAAAGGCATTCAGAAAATATCGGATACCCGCTTTGTATACATCCGTGAAGTAATACCGTCGCAGCCAAAATTGCTTACAGAAGCACGCGGCATATTCACTTCTGAATACCAGAACTTCCTGGAGAAAGAATGGATCAAAGAACTTCGGAATATGTATCCTGTGAAAGTGAATGAAGAAGTGGTTAAGTCCATCATTAAATAATGACCCGAAAAATATCAGATATCAGTGTTCCTTGTTCTTCTCCGATTGCATATCTGGTAGTCGTTCTGATGCTTTTCGTGCAGTGCCGTGAAGCCAAGAAACTCAACCCCTTCTCACCCACAGATGATGCCAAAGGGCGGGTAATAGCCCGTGTATTTGATGCGGTGCTGTACGATTCAGACCTCGCATTGCTCGACATGAAAAACAAAAACACCCAGGATAGTACCCTGATGGCCCGTGATTATGTGAACAACTGGGTGAAACAGCAACTGCTGCTGAAGAAGGCGAACGAAAATCTTACCGAAGAGCAGAAAGACGTTGAACATCAGCTTCAGGAATACAAGAACAGTCTTATCATTTATCTGTATGAAAAAGAACTCGTACGCCAGAAGCTGGATACCGTTATCAGTGAAGAAGAGATGCATCAGTATTATGAGAACAATAAGAACAATTTTGAACAAAAAAGTAACATCATACAGCTTAACTACGTAAAATACGATAAGAAGAAAAAAGATATTGACCGGATCCGTACCCAAATGCAGCAAGCCAACTCCGATAAAAACTACACGTTTATTGACTATTGCCAGAAAAACGCGGCCAATTATTATTTCAAAAGCAATGTATGGCTTGAATTCAATGATGTACTGAAAGAGATTCCCATTAAAACCTACGATCAGGAGCAGTTCATACAGAACAATAAATACATTGAAGTATTTGATGAAAATTATGTTTACTTTGTAAAAATCCTGAACTTTAAAATTAAAAACAGTATTTCGGAATATCCGTTCGTTCAGGAAAATATCCGTGCCTCCATCCTCAATCACCGGAAAGTTAAATTATTGGAGGAACTGGAGCGGAATATGATGAACGAGGCCCTGAATGAAAATAAAATTAGTATTAATTAACCCCTTCTTGATGTATAGACGTCTGATCATTTTACTGTTGGTTTTATTCCCTTCGGTTTGTTTGCTGGCCCAGCCGGTTATTGCCGATGAAATAGCGGCTGTGGTAGGAAACAGAACCCTGCTCCGTTCTGAAATTGACCTGGAATACGAACAGCAGAAAAAACAAATGGTACTTACCGGTGAGGCAGCCCGTTGCGAGATCTTCAATCAGATCCTGATCCGTAAATTCATGCTGATGCGTGCCGACCTCGACAGTGTGGAAGTACCGGAAGAACGTGTGGAACAGGAACTGAACAAGCGTGTTCGCTACTTTGTGTCGATGTATGGCAGTGAGAAGAAGATGGAGGAACAAATTGGCAAAACCATTTTACAGCTGAAAAATGAAAACCGCGATAAAATTCGCGATGAGCTGGTGATTCAACAACAACGTGAAAAACTGGTAGGTAACATAAAAGTTACTCCCAATGAGGTCACCACGTATTTTAAAAAGTTCCCGAAAGACAGCCTGCCGAATTTCGATGCAGAAATTGAAGTAGCGCAACTGATAAGAAAACCAAAGGTTACTGCTGAAGAGAAAGCGGTGGCACTGGCCAAGATCACCGACCTGAGAAATCAGATCCTGAACGGGGCCAGTTTCCGTACGCTGGCACTGCTTTACAGCGACGATAAGGGAAGTGCACGCATGGGTGGTGAACTTGATGAATTCGGACGGGGCATGATGGTGCCTGCCTTTGAAGCCATGGCTTTCAAACTGCAGCCCGATTCGATCTCTCCCATCATTGAAACCGACTTCGGATATCATTTTATGCAATTGCTCTACCGTAAAGGCGATCGGGTAAAAGTGAGACATATCCTGATACGGCCGGTACTACTGAATAAGGACTTTGAACTGGCCCGTACCTTTCTCGACAGCCTGAGAACCCGCATATTGCAGGACAGTATAAAATTTGAAGATGCCTGTAAAAAATTCAGCGATGATGAAGGCACCAGTTTCAACGGCGGATTCCTGGTGGATCCAAATACAGGCAGTACCAAAATTGCGGTAAGTTTGCTCGAGAAAGAGACCTATGATGCCATTGCCAAATTAAAACCCGGGCAAATTTCAGAACCATCGCAAATAACCACCGACGACGGGGGCGTGGCGTACCGGGTATATTATCTGAAGTCGGAAACCCCGGCCCACGTGATGAATCTGAAAGACGATTACCAGAAGATACAGGCCAAAGCTTTGGAGACAAAGCAATATGATCTATTATAATGTTCGGGAGAATTATAAAAATTGCCTGAACACATCAAGTAATTAACTGCTATGAACGACGTAGAACGCGCACAGGAACTGGCGAAAAAATTTAAACAATTACAACAGGAAACTGCGAAGGTTATTGTGGGGCAGGATGCTGTGGTAGAAGCTGTTCTTACCACCATTTTCTGCAACGGACACTGCCTGCTGGTGGGTGTTCCGGGGCTTGCCAAAACCTTGCTGGTACAAACTATTTCCAAAGTACTCGACCTGGAATACAACCGTATCCAGTTTACCCCCGACCTCATGCCCGGTGACATCACCGGAAGTGAGATACTGGATGAGAACCGTACATTTAAATTCATCAAAGGCCCGTTATTCGCCAACATCATTCTGGCCGATGAGATCAACCGTACCCCTCCCAAAACACAGGCTGCACTGCTCGAAGCCATGCAGGAACGAAATGTGACGGTGAACGGAAAGCAATACCATTTGCCCAACCCGTTCTTCGTACTGGCTACGCAAAACCCTATTGAACAGGAAGGAACCTACCCGTTGCCGGAAGCACAGCTCGACCGTTTCATGTTCAATGTGATCCTTGATTACCCGTCGTTTCAGGAAGAAGTACAGGTGGTTAAAAACACCACCATTGAGCGCAATGTGACCCTTGAAAAAGTGCTGACAGCTGCCGACATTCTTGCGTTTCAGCAACTGGTACGTAAAGTAACCGTAGCCGATAATGTAATAGAGTATGCCGTGAAAGTGGTGAATAAAACACGCAACAGCAGTGAAATGAGCGTGGATGCCACGAAAAAATATGTGAGCTACGGGGCCGGCCCGCGGGCCAGTCAGTTTCTTATTCTGGGTGCCAAATGCCATGCCTTGCTCAGAGGAAAATATTCACCCGATATTGAAGATGTACAGGCTGTAGCCTACGATGTATTACGTCACCGTATCATTAAAAATTATAAGGCCGAGGCAGAAGGAGTAAGCATCGAAACCATCATTAAAGCTTTGCTTTAAGGGAATCCCACTCCCCTCTGCTGAACCCATTACAAACCCATGCGTATCATTTTTATGGGCAATCCCGGATTCGCGGTTCCTTCCCTGAAGGCCCTGCATGAAGCCGGCTATGATATTGCAGCCGTTATTACCGGACCTGATAAACCGGCCGGCCGGGGGTTAAAAATTCAATATTCCCCGGTAAAAGAATACGCGATCACACACGGCCTGCAAGTGCTTCAGCCGGAGAAGCTGAAATCGCCCGAATTTATTGCGCATTTGAAATCACTCGATCCGGACCTCGGTGTGGTCATAGCATTTCGTATGCTTCCGGAAGAAGTATGGAACCTCCCTCGTTTGGGTACCATCAATTTGCATGCCTCTCTGCTTCCGCAATACAGAGGAGCAGCACCAATCAACTGGGCCATCATGAACGGTGAAAAAGAAACCGGACTTACTACCTTTTTTCTCAAACATGAAATTGACACCGGCGATCTCATCTTTAGTGAAAAAATATCGATCGGGGAAACCGAAGATGCAGGTTCTCTCCACGACCGGATGATGGAAACCGGTGCACAGCTCATGCTCAGAACCGTGGATGCGATCCGAGATAATACCGTGGTTCAGAAACCGCAGGAATCATCTGCCGATTTGAAAACGGCACCTAAAATTTTCAAGAAAGACTGCCTGCTGGATTTTTCGCTCAACACATTCCGGATTTACAATAAGATCCGGGGGCTGTCGCCATACCCTACAGCCTATACCCTGGTGGGCGATAAAAGTTTAAAAGTGTATTCCGCATCCAAAGAGATCGGGGCCCATTCCTTCAAACCCGGCACCTTCATACCCGGCAAGCAATCGCTGAAAGTGGCTACCGCCGACGGATTCATTCATCTGCTGGAAGTGCAGCCGGAAGGAAAGAAAAGAATGGGGATCGTGGAATTCATGAATGGTTACGCGTCCTGGTTCACGAACGCAGAATAACAAACTGATTATTTTACCATCCGTTCCCGTTTCACCAGGTACGGTGTCAGCACCTGCTGGAATCCATGGGAAATATCGGCTTCAATAAAATCAATTTTATACTGAGCACACTTATTGGCCAACGCCACGGTGTAATCTGTAACCGCTTTCTTGTACGCCTCTTTAACGGCATTGCTGTGTACTTTCACATGTTGTCCGGTTTCCACATCAATAAATTCATAAGGCCGGCTTTCAAAATTAAAATCGAGTTCCTTCGATTTATCCACCACATGAAACAGCATCACCTCATGCTTGTTGTATTTCAGATGCTGCAATGCATTAAAGATATCTTCTTCTTCCTGCATACTGCTCATCATATCGCTGAATATGACCACCATACTGCGTTTGTGAATACTCTCCGCGATCTGGTGAAGAGCCAGCGATACATTCGTTGTTTTTTCCTTCGATTGATTTACCAGGATATTCTCCAGCTGTTGCCACAACAAACGTTGCTGCACCATACTGCTGCGGGCATCGCTGTGATACCGGATCTCATTATCGAAAAGGGTGAGGCCGAAGGCATCCCGTTGTTTTTTGAGCAAATGAATGATAGCAGCTGCAGCGTATACTGAAAAACGCATTTTATTCATCTCCCCT
>JBGAVF010000213.1:0-6593 GCA_044228315.1 Bacteroidia bacterium
TTTGCATTCGTAGGCCTTTTAGAAGTTTGGGTGCCGTGTGTTCCTTTTAAAATGATGGTACACGGCCAGTCCGGAAGCGGTAAAACCGTTTTCTTTTTGAGATTCGCGCAGTACCTCGCGCTGAATTTCGGAAAAGTATTATATGTGATCAGTCAAGAATACGCCACACCAACACTTTCCAAGAAGTTAAATGACTTTAAAATCACTGCCTCCGGATTGAGTTTCTTTAAAGATATTACCGGGATTAATTTCAGCGAATATCAGTTTGTTTTCATTTATAGTATTAGCCCTTCACATATTGCTATTTCTGCAAAAGATTTTCAGGACTTGAAAGCCTTAGGCGCAATGACTTCCTTTATTCTTATCCTGCAAAGCAATAAAGACGGTAATTTTAAAGGGAATAATGATTGGAAACATGAGGTGGATATCGTCGCGGTGGTAAGTGAACGTGTTGCTAAAATTACGAAGAATCGGTTTAGGAAGTTTGTAACATATATTTAATACTTCATAGTTGTATTATATTGAATTTTTTATTACTATTGGAATTTTCGAATTTCTTGTTATTCCGATTGTTAATTTTGGGGATTACAAAGAATACATATGATCAATATCATACATTGTAATTATTATAAATATTATCTTCGTCGTTTAAACAAAATTATTTTATGGTAACTTTTATCGTTGTTTTAGCCATCGTTCTGTCCATCATTATTTTAAAATATTATTTAGATAGTCAAAAAGATGAATCAGATTTAGAATTCATCTCGTTTGATAAAAAAGTTGAAATAATTGTAAATAAAATGAACGATTGGGCGTTCAAAGGTCAAGGCGAAGTGACGGTTACAGGCAAAAAAAGTTTCAACCTATATAAGGAAAATGACAATCTGATTTTACACTTTACTTATAGCACGGGCGGGCTAATGATAGTTGCCAGATATAAGTTTCTTCAAAAAGAAATTCAGAAAAGGTGTACATTTCAAAATATCCGAAATATTGATTACTTAGGGCAAGTGAGGATTGCTGAACATGCTATTAGTGAATTTAATAAGGTAATTGGGGAACATCAAAATAAAATATTGAATGGTTTAATATAGTTAGTACTTAAACTGAAAGTCAGACCAAATTTTTGGTAAGGTTGTCATAGACATCGTTCAGAAAATTTTCTTGGTTTGAAGTGGACGATTTCACAGCACCTATGCGACTTTCTTTATTTTAATTTTACAAACCACCATAGACGGGAAGTTTAAGGCAATCAGAATTGGGAACATGATTTGGATATTGTAGCGGTGGTGAGTGATCGTGTGGCGACGATAACAAAAAATAGGTTTGGGAGGTATGGGAAACTTGGGGAAGGCATATTGAGTTCTAAATGCAATGATTTTATTGATAGAATGGAATGAACACTATTGGTTATCGATATGATTATTTTGGGAATTAGGAAAGGATTAAAGTGAATAAATTTGTTTTTTTTAATTATTTTTATATTCGCTTAAAATATTCAATTAATTTAACAAGTCACTTGAAAAATGGAAAAATTAATATTAGATCATACTTTTCATTCTGGTAATGATAGTTGTGCTGAAGAGTTCATTTTTGAGCCAAAAATCAAAATTTCGAAAATTGATAAAATGGCTACCTCTCCTTATAAAGAAATATTGATAAAAGATCATGCTTCATTGACATTAGAATCTGATCATGGAATTATTGATGGGCATGGCGCATGCAAAAGTTGCTCGTGTAGGGGATTTAAAGATAATTTGCTGGGTACTAGTGAAAGATGTAAAACTCCAGGGTGTGGACATCACTATTCCCAACATCGTTAAATGTTGATATGTTTTTGTGAGTATTATTTCTTTTGATTTACCCGTCATAAAATCATATGGATTTCAATAATGAGTAAAGATGATGATTTAGATGATGATTTAGCCACAATTTCAAATTCAACGGGAAGAGGAAAATAGGCTTTGGGAGGAAGAGTATGTTGATGAAGATGATATTGTTATTGGTGATTTTAATATGGATATTAGTGTTTATTGTGATTATTGCGGAGGCGTTCCTGGAATAATGGATGCAGGAATTTGTCCTAGTGGATACAGCAGTCATTATTTTTAAAGAAATTGGCATAAACAAAACAGTTTATTGTGATAACTGTGAGCAATTGCCGTAGAACTGAAGCCGGTAAGTGTAAAAAAAGTTCATATCATTATTTTAAGGTGGTTGATCGATTGCATAATCTATTGTGATAATTGTGGAGGTGTTCCTGGAATAATCGAAGTAGGTTCTTCGTGTCCCAGTGGTTACAGTAGTCATTATTTTAAATCAAGTAAATCTTAGGAAAAAATATCCTTCTTTACATATTTGACTATTGCTTTTTCTTCCCCCATTTCTTCATCGCATTCTTTTTCATATAATTCATTATTTTGGTATAAATCATCGTAGTTTTTTTCTACGACCATGCCATTCCCTCGTAACATATCATCACGACTATGTGATCCCTCATAGCTCACACATGATGACACTCACCCGTGCCGGAATTA
Organism: Bacteroidia bacterium; assembly: GCA_044228315.1. Taxonomy (GTDB): domain Bacteria; phylum Bacteroidota; class Bacteroidia; order UKL13-3; family UKL13-3; genus CAINMV01. The sequence continues at coordinate 2,538 of JBGAVF010000213.1, forward strand.
AGCGCTCTCGTTCGAAATAGGAGTGAGTGAAACTATAGATGGACATAATGGAATCCTTCTTTCAGAAAGATTTGATTCGCACCAAAAAAATAAGACGCTCCTTATCGTATCAGCTGAAACGTTCCGTTCTGTGTTTGTTCTTCTCCAAATAACCGGTTATCTTCAACACATAAACATAAATTCCCTGCAGGAGCCGGACGACCATTAAATACACCGTCCCATCCGTTGTCGGCCTCCTTGAGTAGCACTATACACCATCTCACCCTCAGGTGTAAATACTTAGGTGTGCATTACGCGCCTGCGGCATACGGCTCTGAACAATTCATTCACGTGGTTACCGTCGGGCGTAAAGGCATTCGGTACAAAGGCATGCATAAGGGCCTCCATGCGCAATGAACGTTGTATCTCGGCGGTACATCCGTTGGAGGTGGTTATCTGCAGGGTAACCACATGTTCGTTCGTGTCACGCACAAAACATGCCGGGGATCAGGTATTTAATCACCGGTTGTGCGTATTGAGCTGGATTATGAACCACCATTTCCATTGGCGTATGGTTTTGTCCTGCCTGCAAATTGTTGCTGTGGAAAGTAAATCCCGGATTATCCATCACTCCATATTTGGGGGGATCAGGTAAAATGGTGAACCAGGGTTCGGGTTGCTGTGTATGTTTATGGTAAGCATGTTCACTGCTTCGGCACTGCAACCGGTGGCTGTTTGTGTGAAGGTGCATCGAACGGTATAGTTCCGGGCACTACATACACACATGCACAGCACTGGCATTTGTAGAAGTGTTCTGGAACACCGCTTTGGGGATCACCAAAATCCCAAAGGTATTTGACACGCTGGTGGATGTAACGGTGTGGTTTAAGAAGGGGAAGCGGTATGCGTATTGCCGCATTGCCTGCTGTCGGCTGTACTATAACCGAGGTACATCCTACCATAAAAACTGCCGATAGCCGTATCACTGCACCCGTTTGCAGCTGTGAAAATATGGGTCACCGTATGCCAGCCCGTATCGTATTGAGAAGGGATGAAGGCATTGCCAACCATGAGCTTCCCATCGGTGAGCAGTTTACTCATTGCATTTACATGCAAAGGATACGAGCCGGTTACCGAGATCAACTGAAGAGATGTATCACAACGGCCGAAGAAATGGGCAGGGATGCGAAGGGCCGCTTTCGGAGCCGGTTGCACGGTAATTACAGCGGAACCTTTAATAAGGGTGCCCAGATACCGGTATGTGTATTCCGACTGAAGAGTTACCGACTGCGTATCACCCGGTGAGGGAAGATCTTTTTCAGGATTGTAAAAATGTCCGGTAAGTGGGATTTTATTAATATACCATCCTCCCAAAAGGTCGTTACAGAATTCCGGTTTTACACCGGCCAGGCGGTTGAGGTCAACCAGACCCGCATTGACACAAACAACCGACATGGGAAAGCGCAACAGGGTTGGAAATGGAATCAGTTTTGCCGGATAATCAGATGCGAAAGGCAGTTCATCGCACAGGGTGATAAAGGCCGTATTACATACTGCCCATTGAAATCGAAAAGATATGTCCGGTTCTCCACTTTTCACCGGAGGGAGTCACTTCCAGGTAAAGGAGTACGGTGAATGTAACGTACCCATGGCTGCCCGGTTCATTGGTAGCACTGTCCGCCAGAAATATTTTCCTGAATGTAAAGTGGAGGACGTTTTTATCCTTCCCTGAAATTGAGGTGCTGTAAGGATGCGATGAGCCCCCGAATTCCATTGTGGATAGATCCAGTGAAACCGGCAGGGTATCGGTCACCACTACTTCGTAAGCGGTGTCGGTTCCTGTATTCTGGAAGTCGATACGGTATTGCAGGGGGGTGCCCCGTTTCACCAGTTTCTGTGTTCCCAGACCTCCGGGAACAACGGTCACTTCGTTCGGGTCGAACGAGTAGCGCAATTGCAAGCATTACTCACGGAAGGTGAAGCCTTCACGCAACGGTTCCATCTCATTCAGGTTGTCGGTTTCGTTGCCAGAAGTGACACACGCACGAATAGTAGTATGTGGATTGCTGAAGGTGGGGTAGAATAAATTTTGATTGGCTTCGAGGCGGTACCAGCCACTTTCGGCCAAAAGCATAAAGGAAGTATCTTTTTTTGCCCCTAATTGGAAAAGGCCTTTATAACTGAGTTGTGAATTATGATACAACCGGAATTCATTGATCCTGTACGGCTTCTCCCCTCATTCAGGATGCTGAATTTTATATAACCGCTGTCAATACATTGGGCATGGGTTTTAATATTGCTGAAATCGTATCCTTGTTGATTGGTGTATTGATAGTATCGCAAATTGTCAGGTGAGATACTGAACTGAAAACAGCGATACACACCGTTGAGTTTTCCCTCACATCCCACGTTCAGCTTTATGTTAATCAGTTCTTGTAAGCTGGGCTTTGAGGGTGTCGATCAGGAAGAACAGCGATCGCCATATCGGTCAAATGGCATGGATGAACTTTCAAATTGAATGTTTTCCGGCAATATCAGGCATGCTTTAATGTTGAATGTATCTTTGGTTCCTTTGTTGCCGCATTCCAGCACACTGCTGATCGTGTTACACAGGCGCAAGCGTTGTGCATTAAAATCAATATAAAGGATGGGAACAAGGTTGAGTTTTTCAGAAAAATTGGCATTGTTCACTACCGAGTCAACGGTTGAAAAGGTGAATGGGTAGTTCCCGGTGGCAGGACATACGGTATTCAACCGTATTTTTCGGAGGTATGCAGGCAGTTCGGCCTGAATTGCGAATTGGCCGCTGTCGAGATAAATGCGGTACCTGCCGTTCGCATCGGTATAAACCGATTGGGTATAAGGTACAGTAGAAATAAGCACTCCGGGCAGGGCACGCTGGTTTGAATCCATCAGGCATTTGTTATTGGTGGTGGAAAAAGCCTGTCCGTTAACCCGGCTGAATTGCGGTTCATCATTTACCAGAATGGTATCAAGATAGGTGTTAGAGCAAGAACCATAAATGATCTCACTGCGTACAATATATTTCCCTTCTTCACCAAAATAATAGGTAAGTGATGATGAATCCTGATTCGAGACGGTATAAACCACTTTCGTATTCAGCGGGTTGCCTGCTACCGTAGCGGCATAAAATTGAACGCGTATCGAGCGTTTATCGGCTTGTGCATCTCGTATAAGAGAGACTTTATATTTCCCGGGTTTCACACATTGTACCCGAGTATGCACTTTCATACGGGGTGTTACTGTAATGGCAATGTTTTTCGCCGACTGTCCGCTGAGATAGCAATGCGTATCATGCACGGTTGCGGTAAGATAATAGGGAAGGGTCCTTACATCTTTATCTTCCGGGGTCCAGCACAACCGGCCCGATTCCCGGTTTGGGTATGTGTCGCTCCAGTCGGGTAGCCAATGGGCCTGTGTTTCTCCCATATCCCAGGTCACATCAGTTTGGTCCAGATTCACATCAAGCGTATAGAGGTATATGCAGGTAGGAGATCCGGCACAGGCTTGCATAGTTTCCACATTGCTGCGTATTTCAGGAACCGTGTTGAATATGTTGGCGGTTGGCACAACAAGAACCATTTCCCGTGACGTTTTACCAATAACGGCATACACGCCGGCATTGTTTTTTCTCCATTCGGTCACCATTACTCTGTACAGGGTGCGTTGTGAACTGTTGGGAGTAAACACCATTACTCCGGTAATGGAATCCAGATTGAAGCCACTAACAACGGGGCTAATGGAAGGGGTATTCCCTCCGGCACAACTCAAAGGATATTTGTAATTATAACCGGTGTTATAGGTGAAACCAATAGGAGCTACCAGCGCATACGACAAGGAGTCGCCATTTACGTCCAGCACTTCGTGACTGAAGGTTGTTACTTTGTTTTTAAACAGAAACACGTTCGGTGGATTCCTGAATTCAGGGCTCTGTTCATTGCTTATGCAGGCATTCAACCAGGCTTCTGTGCTGTGTGTTGAGCCTGCCCCTCCGTTCGTAGTGGTATAGCGGCAGCAAGAGGACCATTGAATTTTGTACCAGCAGCAACCGGAAGT
>JBGAVF010000214.1:0-5589 GCA_044228315.1 Bacteroidia bacterium
CTGTATTGTTTGTTCACCGCTCTGGGGGGCATTGCCGGATTAACAGCCTGTTATCACGTATTCACCGGTTCGGATCAAACGAACCGTAAGTCATGGCTCCCCGTACTTTTATGGGTCACGATTCCCGTGGTATTCTGGTCGCTGCGGAATAATATTCTTGAAAACACCCTGAGCATTTTTACCTTGTTTGCTGTTTTCTTTTTTACCAGGGCCGAACAGAAGAAAAAGCGAATGTATTGGGTGTGGGCCGCTTTGTGCATAGTTGGTGCTTTTTTCTGTAAAGGGTTTGTTGGATTATTTCCACTCGTTGTTCCGTTGCTGTTCTTTCTTCTTCTGGATGAGAACCGATCTCCCAAAGGGCTGCTAACCGCCGGTGTTGCGATACTGATCACCCTGCTGTGCTTCGCAGGGGTGTTTCTGTTTATTCCATCATCATTAGAAAATATACATCAATACCTGAACCAGCAACTGCTTCCTGCATTGCAGAACAAACGTGAGATTACGGCAGGAAGTCATTTTGAATTGCTAGGTTGGCTGGCGCTGCAACTGGCATTTCCAATTATCCTTTGCATAGCAGCTCTTGGCTGGCTGTATGTTAAAAAGATCCCGATCTCGTCGGATCGCCGCAAGCACGCGTTATATTTTCTGCTTATCGGACTCTCTGCTTCCTTGCCTTTGATGATCACGCTGAAACAGCGGACATTTTACTTATATCCGGGGATGCCGTTCTTCATACTGGCAGCTGTTGAAATTATAGAGCCGCTTCTGGATCCATGCATCCGTGTATTTAACCGATTATTTGTAACGAGAGTCCGTATTGTATCATTTTTCCTGTTCGCTGCTTCGCTGGTGTATGCCTTGCTGCAATACGGAAAGTTCTCACGCGATGAGGTGTTGCTGCACGATGTATATATTATTTCGAAGGCCGTTCCTTCAGGAACCGTACTGGGTTGTAAGGATGCCAATCAATATGAATGGGCGCTGGTGGCGTATTGCAGCCGTATCGGAAACCTGAGTCTGGAAGGGAATACCACCCACACGTATTATCTGCTGGATACCAAAGAGGATGTGCCCGAAGAATTAATGAAATCTTACGAAGTGGTCGATCTGCCGTTACAACGATATACGGTATTAAAACGTAAGAACTAAAAGAGCTGTACTAAATAATTCGGCAGGACTTCAATTAAATTACCGTATTACCAGGCGGTCCATCCGCCATCCACCGCAATGATCTGCCCATTTATGTAATTGCTGCCTTCACTGCAAAGCAGGTGCATGGTTGCCATCATCTCTTCAGCTTTCGCCATGCGTTTCATAGGCGTTAACGCGGCATAGGCATCCTGAAATACCTTGTGCTGATGGTTCTCAATTCCTCCCGGTGCAATACCGTTCACATTGAAATTTTTATCGCCAAGATAAACAGCCAGATATCGGGTAGCCATGGCCAGTCCGGCTTTGGTAACCGGATAATTGATGGGTTTGAAAATTTCTTTACCCTGCAAGGCTCCCAGTTCCTTGTAAATATCCTGATTCGGTGGAACCAGTCCGTAGGTAGATATCACATTTACAATTTTACACGGTGTGCCATCTTCATGATGGAACACCGGCAATAAACTTTTTATCAGAAATACCGGTGCCGATAGGTTCAGGTTTATTTCTTTTCTCCATTCAGCAAGGTCCAGTTCTTCGAATTTTCCAACACTGATGGAGTTGTCTTCTACTTTGGGATTGAAGGCAGCGTTATTTATCACTCCTTTCAAACACGATGTAAGCGCTTTTATCTCCGATACCAGGGCATCGTATGTCTCAATTTGCATGAGGTCGAAACGAATGTAACTGATGAGTGGATGATCCACCGTAGAAACCGGTGCCACATCAACAATGATAATATGAAAACCTTTCTCAGCCAGGTAAACAGCGGTTTTTTTTCCCAGCAATCCGAGTCCGCCGGTTAAAATTATGGCAGGTGTATTTTTCATGATCGATTTGATTTATTGCACATTTGCCTGATGCAGGTCTTCCAGTACGATTCCTTTGGCGTGAAGAATAAAATCAGTGAGTTCACGCACCGCACCTTCTCCGCCCCGGGTTTCAAGACAGAATATTCCCGGAATTCCTTTTATGAGCGGGCGGGCATTGTCCGGACATGCAGGCAGGCCTACTTCCGAAAGCAATTCAAAGTCATTTACGTCATCGCCTATGAAGGCCATTTCAGTTAATGCCACACCGTATTTTTTACCTATTTCTTTCGCGGCGGTAAGTTTATCGGCACAGCCCAGATACAGGTCTTCAATTTTAAGCTTGGCGGCCCGCTTACGAACAATTTCCGATTGCTCTCCGGTGAGGATAGCCGTTGGAATGCCGGCTTTACGAAGCAGCTGTATCCCCATTCCGTCGTACGTGCTGAATTTCTTCATGGTATCACCTTCTGCGGTATAATACATGCCGGCATCGGTAAGTACCCCATCGCAATCGAGCAGGAGCAGACGAATTTTTTTTGCAGTTTCCTTAAAATCCGGGGCTGATTTCATAGCCGTTAATGATGACGGTACTTTAATTTTTCACGTTGCACTTTCTCGATCTCCAGAATTTCAGAATTCTTATAGGTGAGTGCATGATAGGCTCCGTTTAGGTCGCGAACCAGTTTCTCCATGCCGGGTTTCTCCAGGCTGGCGGCATGGTCGGTCCCTTTCCAGGTGCGGTCTTTGGTAAAATGCCGTTCTATCCAGCGGGCTCCCAGTGTATATGCGGCAATATCGAGGGCAATACCGTTGTGATGTCCGCTGAATCCGATTTCATGAACCCGTTTGTCATACGTGTTATACAAGCGGTTTATTTCGAGAAGGCACATCTCATTTTCAGGTACCGGATATCCGCTGGTGCATGCATAAATCACGAGGCGGTCTTTGGCCTGTCCGGTCGCTTCAAAGAATTCAATGAGTTCATTCTCTTCTGCATGGGTGGTCATACCGAAGGATACCTGAACCTGTCCTTTGTAATCATCACGCAGGATCTTCATCATCTCAAAGTGATTATTGCAGGCCGATGGCACTTTTATGAAATGGGGTTTGAGTGAAATGATTTCAAGTGCGGAAGTCACATCCCAAACGGATGTGGAATATTCCATGCCGATTTTTTCACAGTATTTCATCAGTTCAGCATGTTGTTCTACCGTGAATTCCAGTTTTTCACGATGTTCCCCATACGTAGATCCATAGCTGTTCCATGGATTTGGATGGGGGGCATGATACTGGTCGTCGGTAAGCAATTCTTTGGGGTTGCGTTTTTGAAATTTCACATACCGGCATCCGCACGATTTGGCCAGATCAATAAGTTCCAGCGCAATTTCGAAACTGCCCATATGATTGCAGCCGATCTCTGCAATTACTTTTGGTTCATTATAGTCAAATTGAAACATTTTGTTTTCAGCCTCTCAGCTCGTTTTTGAGTTTTTTTTCTTTTTCCTTCCGGATGAATTCGCCCAGCACTTTTTGTGCGATCAAAATACCGCTGATCAGCAGAATACCAAGAATAGAAACGGCAATAATCAATAGTTTTATGTTTGAGGATACTGTTTTAGGTAAAGGGTATTTGGGGGTGTCAATGATCTGAACAATAGGGCTCTCGTCGAGCAGGGCCAGACGGGCCGTTTCCAGCTGCCGGTTGGTTTCTGAATACACCGAATTCATAAGTGTCAGGTCTTGTTTGAACTTGGCTTCTTCGGTTTCTCCGGCTGCTTTTATCAGTTTCTGATTGCTGTCTTTCCAGGCGGCAAAAGCGCTTTCACGTCCACGTATGGCCTGTTGCAGCGAATCTTTTTTCCTTTGCAGAAACTCGGCTGTTTCAAGTCCTTTACTTTTTTTACGCGTGATGTAGAAGTTACAAAGCGATTTTATTTGTTCCACCGCTATCAGCTTGGCAAAGTGCCCGTCGGTATGCTTATAACTCATGGCCATCTTCCAGCTTTTCTGGTCAATATCGAACGATTCGGCGGAGGCAATACTTCCGTAAATGTTACCGATTATGCTGTCCTGAAAGTCAACCATTTCGGTGCCGGATTTTGCTGAACGCGTAATCCTTCATTACGGGTTGCGATTCCCAGTAGGTTTTTAATCCGCTGATTCGTGCGTAGTGATTGATGATAAGGTCATTTTTCCCGTTGAATTCAGCCTCCGAAAGCAGCATATCTTCTACAATGCGCCTCGATCCCAGCAGGTAAATGATGAGGTCTTTGTTGCTGGTTCCACTCGACTGGCTGGCCCCCAGAATACTGTTCAGTGAACTGATGCCTTTGTCGGAGTCGTACAGCATAAAACTGCAGGAAGCGATGTATTCATCGGGTTTCTTGTTCAGCTTAAAATAAAGGGTGGTGATACCGGTAAATAAAACCGACAGAATGAGCAATACCCACTTCTTCTGCCACAGATACCCTGTGTACTCTTTTACTACTTCTACGTAATCAAATATGCTTTTTTCAGCAGGTTCCTGCATAAAGGGGATTCTTATTTAAACGCAGTTTTAGCAAGCAATACAATTGATAGTACCTGTGTAATCCGGTCCATCGTTTTCTTGTAAAACTCATCGGCATCGGTAATAGCTTTACTGGTTTTAGCCAGTGGATCGAATGAACGTTTCTTCTTTTCGTGCTTGAGTTTGTGAATTTCCGCACGTTCCACCTTACGTGGATTGGGTTTCACCACAATTTTTGACCCCAGCGACACTCTCGGATAGATCTTAACCACCAACAGATTTACAGTAAGCCGCACCTTGCCGTCGGGAGTTACTACAATCGTTCTGCGTTTGGAAGCCACCTTGCTGAAGCCGCCGGTAAACTGATGAATATAATAACCGGCCCGTCGCCCGTAGATGTACGGCACGTTCACGGTTCCTGATTTATCGGATACCATGGCTATGGTATCATTCTGAAAACGCACCTTGTTTTCGAACTTCATATACCCGGTGAGGAAAATAAGGTCGGTGGTGCGGGGAATAAAGATGGAGTCGCCATCTTCCAGATAATAGTTGAAATGGGTCCATGGACGCTTAACAGCCCGTTTCAAATTAAAATATACTTCACCCGGGTTGTCTTTGGTGCGATGCAGGGTGGCTCCTTTTTCCAGAGCATAATAGGTGGTACCTCCGGCACGTTTCAATACTTCCGTGATCTTGGTATTTTTTTCACCAATAGCATAAATGCCGGGGTAGGCTACCTCTCCGGCGAGTACAACATGGCGCTGACGGGCGAACTCGCGTTTACTGCGTATAAAGATCTCATCGAAAGGCATCAACTCAAATACGCCGGAAGTGGCATTAATGCGCAGATCCCGTTCGATATGAAAGGTATCCACAATATGTTTTACAGGTTCGGGCAATCCTGAAACCGGTGAAATATTCATGATGCGGGAGATCTCGATCCGTCCGTTCTCTGCTTCAGCGGTAAAGCCTCCGGCCATCAACAGCACATCGCGCAGGGTGAGCTTATAGCCAAATGGAAACGATCCCGGGTTTTTCACCGACCCATAGATGGCGACTTTGTAATCCTGTATGAAATCGCGTTTGTTTAAAATGCGGATCAGGTCGCCCCGTTGC
>JBGAVF010000215.1:0-5492 GCA_044228315.1 Bacteroidia bacterium
CTCCTTTGAACGGGTTCTGGTTTGCCGAGTCGTGGGCATCATCAATGATTACATCTTTAAAAATTCCCCCTGCCAGTTCCTGGTGCAGGCGTGTGGTGGTGAAATACATATTGCCCGGAATGATATCGCCTTTCTTTATCATCACTTTGGAAAGGATATTCTCGGCGCCGCGTCCCTGGTGTGTAGGTATTACATATTTATAACCGTACACATCTTTCACCGCTTTTTCGAGGCGGTAAAAATTGGCACTTCCGGCGTAGGCTTCATCACCCAGCATCATTCCGGCCCATTGCCGGTCGCTCATGGCCGATGTGCCGCTGTCGGTAAGCAGGTCAATATAAACATCTTCCGATTTCAGCAGGAAGGTATTATATCCGGCTTCTGCAATCGCTTTTTTACGTTGGGCAATGCTGGTCATTTTAAGCAGTTCCACCATTTTTATTTTAAATGGTTCGGCCCAGGATGATTTCTTTAGGGTTGGTTTCATATTAATAGAAGTACAATTTTGGTGCGCAAATTAAATCGTACCGGAGGTTCACGGCATGACACAAATCAGATTGCAGTTGATTCTTGTCAGTTAGATTCGCAACTGAAAATGCATACACTTCCTGCCTGGATCAATATTATTATGCGCCCTACCTGATTTGGGAGCGTATCTCATGCATCAATTTGTTCATTCGCAGCGGCAATCTTGTTTGTCGTTTCAGGCTTGTACAAGCCGGTTGAACACGTATTTCATTCAATCACCATTTTTAAATAATACAAGTAATTATGAGACCCATCATTGAACCATTTAAGATCAAATCAGTAGAACCCATCTTTTTTACAACACCTGAACAGCGTAAAGCCTATATAGAAGAAGCACATTATAATCCCTTTCTTATTAAAGCCGAAAATGTGCTCATCGATTTACTTACCGACAGCGGTACCAGTGCGATGAGCAGTGCCCAATGGGCCGGTATCATGATGGGTGACGAGTCCTATTCGGGCAGCCGCAGCTTTTTCCATTTTGAATCCACCATTCAGGATATCACCGGGATGCCGGTGGTGATCCCAACCCATCAGGGCCGTGCTTCCGAGAAAATTTTATTCTCGGTTATTGGTGGAAAGGGGAAATATATTGTAAGTAATACTCTGTTCGATACGACCCGTGCCAATATAGAATACAGCGGTGCCGAAGGCGTGGATATATTGTGTGCCGAAGGTAAGAAACCGGGCGTGCCGGCTCCTTTTAAAGGCAATATGGATGTAGCGGCCCTGGAATCCTTTATCATTGAAAAGGGGGCGGCCAATATTCCCATGTGCATTATTACGGTTACCAATAACTCCGGAGGCGGGCAGCCGGTGAGTATGCAAAATATCCGCGACGTAAAAGCCGTATGTAAGAAATACGGGATCAGTATGTTCATTGACGCCTGTCGTTTTGCTGAGAACTGCTATTTCATCAAGTTGCGTGAACCTGAATTTGCCCATCGCAGCATCCCGGAGATCGCCCGTGAGTTGTTTTCGTATGCCGATGGATGCACCATGAGTGCGAAGAAAGATGCCTTTGCCAATATCGGCGGTTTTTTAGCCATGCATGATGAAACCCTTGCCATGAGCTGCCGCAACCTGCTTATTATCACCGAAGGATTTCCAACTTACGGAGGACTGGCCGGTCGTGATCTGGAAGCGATCGCCATTGGATTGCGTGAGGTGATGGATGAACACTATCTTCAGTACCGCATTCGCAGTATTGAGTATCTTACCGAGAAGCTCACGAAGGCCGGTGTGCCGGTAATGCTGCCTGCCGGTGGTCATGCTGTGTATCTCGATGCGAAAGCCTTCCTGCCTCATATCCCTGTGCAACGCTATCCCGGACAAGCCCTTGCGGCTGCCTTGTATCTGGAAGGCGGAATCCGCAGCGCAGAGATCGGTTCGCTGATGTTTGGTAAATACGATGCCGCCGGCAACCTTGTTCCTGCCATGCTTGAACTGGTGCGGCTGGCCATTCCCCGCCGGGTTTACACACAAAGCCATATCGACTATGTTGCAGAAGTGGTTATTGATGTGTTCACAAAACGCAACGCGATCAAAGGGCTGGAGATCACGTATGAAGCGCCGGCACTCCGTCATTTCACGGCCCGGCTGAAAGAGGTGGATTAAGTCGATACGCCCGGTATTGAATAACAAAATTCCTGCCTGCAGGAAATCGATAGGTGTGATTGCCCTGCGTTATGTATTTTCGCAGGTGCAACACACGCAATCCATTATTTATTGCTTGATATTCACATGGTAGAGGTAACAAAAATATTCAGGTTCGAGATGGCTCATGCCATTCACGGTTATGAAGGCAGCTGTAAAAATATTCACGGACATTCCTATGAACTCCACGTCACCGTGGCTCCGGAATCATCGGACGATACATTTCTGGCGAACACCGGATTCATTATTGATTTCAAGGAGCTGAAACGGCTCATTCAGGATAATATCATACGTAAGTTCGACCACTGGCTGGTGCTTTCCAAAGCATTTATGCAGGCCCATCCGGGACTTGAGTCGCTTGAAAATGTGGTAGTATGGGATATGGAACCTTCGGCAGAGAATATTCTATTGTATTTCAAGAAAACCATAGAAGCGGAGTTGCCTAAACAGGTGCACCTTTCGGCCTTGCGTATTTATGAAACAGCCGACTCGTATGCCTCATGGACAAGGGGCTGATGAATCACCTTATCGGATCTTTGCCAGTTTCAGTCTCAAGCTGTTGCTCACTACACTAATACTGCTTAGTGCCATGCCGGCACCCGCAATCATGGGGTTTAACAGGAATCCGTAGGCCGGATACAGAATGCCGGCAGCCAGCGGAATGCCAATGATATTATAGATGAATGCCCAGAACAGGTTTTGCTGAATGGTTCGTACCGTTCTGCGCGATAGTTCAATAGCCGCCGAAACGTATTGCAGGTCGCCGGATACAAGGGTGATGCCGGCAATATCCATGGCAATATCGCTGCCTTTTCCCAGAGCTATTCCCATATCGGCCTGTGCCAGTGCGTTGCTGTCGTTAATACCATCACCCACCATGGCCACTACTTCTCCTTTTTCCTGCAAGGAACGAATGATGCCGGCTTTCTGATCGGGCAGCAGCTCCGAACGGAAATCATCGATGCCGGCTTTACGGGCAATATTCAGCGCAGCCTGTTCATGATCACCGGTAAGCATTATTACTTTCAACCCTTTTTTATACAGGTCGGCCACGGCTTTCACGGAGCCGGGTTTCAGCGTATCAAAAACAGCCGTTACCGCCAGCACCTCTTTTGTATTGCCAAAGTAAATGATGGTTTTGCCTTCGGCCATCCACAGGTCGGAGGCCTGCAACAATTTCGAATCCAGCAACATCTTGTGTTTCTGGATCATGAGGCGGTTGCCAGCAATGTATTCTTCCCCGTTGAACCGGGCCGTGATGCCCTCACCCGGAAAATTCGCGAAACCGGTGAATTCATCATGACCGGATACCCCCAGGTACTGAACCACGGCATCGGCCAGGGGATGCGAGGAGGCTTTTTCCAAAGAGGCAAATACATTTTTTAAACGGGCATCTTCATGCTTCCACAGTATATCGGTTACGGCAGGCTTCCCCTCTGTGATGGTTCCGGTTTTATCCAGCACCACGGTGGTGATGGTTCGGGCCACTTCAAGGCTTCCGGCATCTTTTATCAGAATTCCGTTTTCGGCACCTTTGCCCATACCTGCCATGATAGCTGTGGGCGTGGCCAGTCCAAGGGCACACGGACAGGCGATTACCAGCACAGCGATGGTGCAAATCAGGCCGTTGCTGAAACTGTTTTCCGCACCGCTCAGGTTCCAGATGAGAAAGGTAAGCAGGGCAATGACCAGTACTGCCGGAACAAAAATGCGGGCAATGCGGTCGGTATGTTTTTGCACAGGTGCCTTGCTGCCCTGGGCTTCCTGCACGGCTTTTATGATCTGGGCCAGTAAGGTTTCGGCCCCCACTTTCTCGGCAACCACTTCTAAGCTGCCTTGCATATTCAGGGTTCCGGCATATACATTGTCGGGCTCTTTTTTCTCAACAGGTATGTGTTCACCGGTAATGCTGCTTTCATCAACAAACGAGTTTCCATGCTGTACACGGGCATCAACCGGTATTTTGTCGCCGGGTTTTATAAGCAACACATCATCTTTTTTAATATCCTCCAGCATCACCTCTTCCGTAATGCCTTCACGTATACGGGTCACATTTTTGGGTTGCAATCCCATCAGTTTTCGAATGGCCGAAGAGGTTCTGTATTTGGCTTTTTCTTCCAGCCAGCGCCCCAGAAGTATAAAGGCCAGCACCACCGATGATGCTTCGAAGTACACATGCGGGTGTACCCCGTGTGTATGCCAGTACCCGGGGAAAAGAACGGCAGAAACACTGTATATATAAGCTACACCGGTACTCAGGGCCACCAGCGTATCCATGGAGGTGGATCCGTTTCGGGCATGTTTCAGCGCATTGCTGAAAAAGATATTTCCAAAATAAAATACAACGGGTGTGGCCAGCGCCCACTGAATGAATGCCGAATACGGCATGTTCATGAACAGCATGCTAATCACCATGAGGGGGATGCTGAAACAAAGGGCTCCCAGCGCCCGGAAACGTACCTGTTTTATTTTTTTATGATGCAGTTCTTCCATGGCATTCACACCTCCGTTCGCTTCATCAATCACCAGGTCATAGCCGATGGAGACCAATGATTTCTTTAAGTTCTCCGGTGTGGCAATGGATGGGATAAACTCTACCTGCGATTCGGCATTGGCGTAATTCACAGAGGCGTGCAACACACCCGGTACCTGCTGCAGCATGCTTTCGGTACTTGAGGCACAGGAGGCGCAGGAAAGATGTTGCACCGGGTATTGTTTCTTCAACACATCCACACCGTACCCCGAAGCACGAATGGCTTGTACCGAAGCGGCAATACCCGCTGCGCCACGGGTGGTATGTATCACAGCCTGATGGGTGTTGGGGGTAACTGTAAAGTCGCTTATTTCAGTAACCGATGCCAGTGCTTTGCTCACACGGTTTATGCAGGTCTCGTTTTCAAGTCCTTCCACAGGAATAAAATACGTTTGCTCATCCGGATTCGACATACGCTGTTAATTTGAATTCAGGGGCAAAGTTCGTCATTATATAGCGTTGAAACTTTTTATTCTCCGCATTTTGATACAAATCAGGCTATGCACTGACAGTAGTGGATCGCTTCGAAATTGAGATATACTGAAAATGGACTTTTCAGGTATCTTTGAGCGGAACATGCGCCTGTTACTTACTACCCTGAATGCGAAGTATATCCATATGAATCTGGCCATACGCCTGTTGTATGATATGAACGCCTCGCATGAAGGGCTTGCCTGGAAGGAGTTCACAATTAAGGAAGACGCCGGAATCATTGCTTCTTATTGTGCCGGGTATGATGTAGTAGCCTTTAGTTGTTATATATGGAATATTACAC
>JBGAVF010000216.1:0-5484 GCA_044228315.1 Bacteroidia bacterium
CGGCTGCACCGTGAATTGCTATATGCAGCCCAGTTTTGCGGTAGAAATAAATCAGTATTTCTGGCAAGCCCTGCCTTCTACCCTGAAATACTGGTGGGAGAAAAGGTAGTCAGGCGTTACAGATTTCTTTTCATCCGTGCAACGCTTTCGTCCCCGATTCCGATTTTATAATTACGATGAAACCCTCCGGATATTCTCTGAAAATTACGTCACCCTGTACTGAAGACTGGTCGCGGATGACACCCGACGAACAGGGGAAATTCTGTTCTCTCTGTTCCAAAACAGTAACGGATATTACGCACCTCACCGATGCGGAAATTCATACACTGTTAAACAACTCAACAGGTAACCAATGTGTACGCGGACATTCGGAACAGTTCAACCGCCCTCTGGAACTGGGCGGGCTTCAACCCCGGTTTCCTCATTTTTATAAAATGCTGGCCGGCTTGCTGATGGTATCGGCTGCAGGAACAACCATTACACATGCTCAGGTGACGTATCCGGCAGAGCAGCGACAAAATGCCGAAGGGGTGAAGAAAGAGGTTTTGTGTAATCCGGTGAGCACGGATGAGATTTACCGGGTTCAAAAAAGTATCACGGGAAAAGTACTGGATGCAGAAACGCACTTGCCGGTGGCCGATGCCATGGTATACATTCAGGACATAAGATTATATTCCCTCAGTGATTCGAATGGTTGTTTTTCATTGAGCTTGCCTGATACCTGCATGTTGGAAAGAATAACCCTGAAGGTTATAGAAATAGAACATGTGCCATTGGATATTCAATGGAACCGGAACCGGGAACTCGGGCCGCTGCAGGTATATTTAAATCCGGCACAAGTGTACATAATGGGAGAGATGATAGAAGTGCATCATAGAAAATGGTATCAGCATTCTTTGCGCAGCCTTTACCGTATGGGACGATACAAGATGCACCGTGTATTTGAAATCTAAGACGAAACAGTTGAGTTGGCTTATCTCGCAAAAATCTCATTCGAGAGTTTCGCATCCAGTCCGTACACATCTTTTCTGAAATGCAGTTTGCCTTCGGGGCCAACCCAGGCAGTGAAATAAGTAATGAACACCGGCAAGGGCGGTTGCACTGAAATATAGGTGGCATTTCCCTGCGTGAGCCAGCGGTCTATTTTTTCATCCGTCACATATTCGCTGTTGCGGAAAATGTAGCGGGCCAGTTTTTCGGCTTCGGCCAGTCGTATACATCCGTGACTGAAGGTACGTTTCTCAGCTTCAAACAAACTCTTGGCAGGTGTATCGTGCATGTAAATATCAAAGGGATTCGGAAACAGAAACATGATAAGCCCGAGGGAGTTATTGCGGCCGGGTTTCTGCCGTATCACATAAGGAACACTTTTGGTATAACGCCTCCAGTTAACAGCATACGGGTTCACCACCACACCGTTCGATAGCACTTCCATGTTCAGGCGTATCAGATATCCCGGATCTCGTTTCAGGATGGGAAGCATTTCATTGACAATGATGCTCTGTGGCACTTTCCAGTACGGACGGAAAACCACATGTTTCAGGTTGTTCGAAAAAATACTTGTCATGTGAGCTTCTTCGCCCACTATAATTTTCATATCCCATTCCGGTTTTCCTTTTTCAAAAACATGGAGTTTGAATTCGGGGATGTTCACCATGAGGTAATCATCGGGCAGGCTGTCGGGGGCCCAGCGCAGGCGTTCCAGGTTGATCATGATCTGCCGGATGCGGGTGCTGATGGGGGTATTCATTTCACGCAACGTGATGCTGTCGGGTGTTTCATTCACCGGAATGCCCATGCGTTGCTGAAATGCTTCCATAGCTTTGACCAGTGCCTGAGAATATACCGGTGTGGAATCCGGTTCAGTATAATCACCGGTGAGTTGAAGATACCGTTTCAATGTGATAACGGCCGGGCTGCTATCTCCCATCTTAAGTGAGCATACCTCTTGGGGAACTACGGGCAAGGCCCCTGACTGCTCCAGTTGCCGGTACCGGATCAGTTCTTTTTTTAATGCAATGTAGAATGGAGAGAGGGGTTCGTATTTTTTATATTCCGCATCGCTGCTGATGAGGGCATTGAGCAATTTCAGATAATCTTTTTTCTTTCGCGGAATGTACCATTCGAGGTCGTGGGTGGCTTTCTCAGTGCCGTAATATTCCCTTCGGGCATATTCAAAGAACACCGCAGTGAGCAACACATCGATCATGGGTTTGAGCTGCTGGCTGCGGAACGTGCCCGATTGTGCCAGTTCTACGCTGTCGCCCACAAATACCAATTGTCCGTTCAGCAGGGTGCTGTCGCCCACTTCGGCCATATAGTTTTTTATACGCATAAAAAAGGTATGTGCATGGGTGCTGAAGCCGTTCTCATCGTACCAGGCTGCCTGAAAATTACGCCTCCGGTAGAAGTCGAGGATCTGTGATGAGAAAGAGTCGAGGGCGGAGTTATTGATCACCCCGGAATAGATATACGTGCTGTCGATATGCAGGGCGGAGTAATCCTGTGAGGTATATACTGAACTATCCTGAAGCAGTGGTGACTTGTGGCGCTCACGATGGGTGGAACACCCCGAGGGAAGCAGATATGCTATGAATGAAAGAAGCGGAAAAAAGAACAGTTTGGGTGTGCCGGTCATCGTATAAGCATCGGAGGGGTTACTCCGCGCAAATGTACAGCAATGCACCGTCTTTCAGCACCGGAACTACTTCCGGAACCAGATCGGTAGGCAAGGCTGGGCATCCGAAACTTTTGCCGGCATATCCGTATTGCTTCACAAATTTCTCGCTCACATAATCGGCCCCGTGAATGATGATGCCACGCATACGGGCATTGTCGTTCTTACCGGGTTCCAGTCCGTCAAGACGCAACGACACCCCGTGTTTGGGTTCCTGAAACTGCGAGCCAACGCGATAAAATCCCAGACTGCTCATGAGCGATTCCGGTGTGTTGGAGAAGCGGGTGGCCATGAGGTCGCCCGAGTTTTTTCCGTGTGCAACCAAGGTAGTGAAGAGACGTTTCTTATTCGCCACGTCAATCACATAAAACCGGTTTTTACTGGAGGGTTTGGTGAAGTCGCAAATGGCAATTACCGGTTTGGTATGGGCATACTTTTCATAACCGTTCATGGCTTTTTCAAAAATTTTGTAATCCATTTCACCGGTAAGTCCGCAGGCATTAAAAAGCTCGAGGGTTGAATTGGTGTAAGCCAGGCTTTTTTTATGAACGCCCACCGCAGGAGATAGGGTGGAAATGGTAAAGAAAAACAGGAAGGCTAACAGGATTTTATTCATGGTACAAAGATACTTTACAGGGCAATATGCGAATTATAATGTACGTTAAATCTTGGAGGGCCATGGGGCATGTAAAAGCCACCCGGACGGTGTTTCCGGATGGCTTCAGCGGTTCGTTTTCAGGCCTGTGAAGAACAAAGAACAGGATCGTTTATTGTTTCATCACCCGTTGTGTTTTCAGTGTACTTCCTTCAACGGTAAACAGGTACACACCGGCAGCCAAAAACGTCATATCCAGCACGGTATTTTCGGTAGTAAGAGTTCCGGTTTGGAGCACATGTCCGGTCACATCGCTGAGCCGGTAGGCCGAGCCGATCACTGCATCATTTACCTGTGCGGTTAAGCGGGTGCTGGCCGGGTTCGGGTAAAGAGTAAGCATCGGTTCACTTACATCCGAATAACCGGTACCCACGGTAGAGTGCGGATATACCAGCAGGTAAGGCCGGTGGCTGGCCGCTGTATCGTCGGATGAATACACAGTGAAGGAAACGGCTGCATTGTTGCAGGTTACGGTTTTGCTGAAGACGGCCATGCCGTAATTCGGTACCGTGCCGGCTTTCCATAGTTTATACATGGATGTGATATTGTATTTCCGTTCCTTAAAATCATTCGGGAACTTAATATTGATAGGTCCATAGAAAGCGGTGTCGAACGTAGGCTTGTTGGCATAGTTCATGGTTTGTTCGTACCAGGGTTGTGTAACCCGGGCAAAATAAAAGTCGGCATCGCAGCCCGAATAGCAATAGGTGGTGTGAGGGGTATGGGTGAAGCCCACAAACACCGAATCCACATTGGCCGGAAGGGTTGTGAGGTCGAACTGAATAAATCCCTGGCAGTGGGTTTGGTTGCAGTTACTGATAGGTAAAGCTACCAAGCCGGGATGGTCGGCGTAGTTGAGGGCATTACCCTGATACACCCAGTTGTCTTTACCCCCGTTAAGTCCACCCTGATCGGTGCTGTCGTTGGCACCGGGGCCCGGACGGTAGGTGATAGGTGATTGTGCCCACAGGTATTGCAGACATATAAGCAGGATGAGTAGAATATGATTTCGTTTCATAAGATGGGGAGTTTTAAAGGCAGTATAGTTCCCCATTCAAAATTACCGGGAATAGCCAGTATAAAAGGTGATATACATCAGCCCTCGGAGCGATTATTAGCTTGGTTTTATGAGAGGGAATATGTATACTTTTTTAGCTTAAAAATGGCATCTTTCGGTGCCTGATGCATTCCCGTCCCCACTCACTCAAAAATTGTATTTTTGCCCGAATACCTAAAAAAATCAGGAATCTGTTGATGGGGGCATTGAAAATTTCACGCAACGAAGCGTTGGTCATCGGGATAAAGCTCCTGGCTTCCTGCCTGTTTGCCTCCTTTTATTTTCGCGACTATTTTGCCCCGTTCGTAGAGTATGCTTCGGGCCACCTCTTCACCAACCCTTATAATTACTTTTACGAAACCGGAAATCTCAAAGCATTCCCTTATGGCATGGTGATGCTGTGGCTGCTCCTGGCCGGTAAACTTATTACCCTTCCCCTGGCTCTGGTATTTGGTAACAGTATTTATTTTACCATGCTCGGCTTTGGCCTTACCACCGTTTTCTTCGACTGGATCATTTACAAAGTACTGGTGCAATGGTTCCCTGCCCAGAAGCACAAAGTGTTTGTGTTGTATTTCTGCTCACCTATAGTATTCTACATTACTTTTTTTCACCGTCAACTCGATATCATTCCCATCGGTATTTTGTTTGGTAGTTTATATGCGCTGAATAAACGCAATGCACTGCTTTCGGCAGTGCTGCTGGGGTTGGCTATCAATGCCAAGGCCAATGTGCTGATCGTACTTCCCTTTATCCTGTTCTTTCTGTTTCGTCGCAAGGAATACAAACTATGTGTGCTGTATGCTCTGGTGGTAAGCGGTGTGTATGCTTTGCTGGTAGTGCCTTACCTGCCCGGTGGCGGTTTTCAGCAACTGGTGTTCCGTGCTTCGGAGCAAAGCTGGCTCTTCGATTTTGGTATTCCTTTTGGCAACAAAGGGTTGATACTCCTTCTGGGCCCGGCCTTTTTGTTTCTGCTGCTCCTGAATTATTTTAGCTACGGGCGCATCTCCCGCGATGCCATGATGATGTATATTGGCCTGGCCTTTATGATACTGGTAACCTTCGTATCGCCCATGCCGGGCTGGTATATGTGGA
>JBGAVF010000217.1:0-5448 GCA_044228315.1 Bacteroidia bacterium
CCTACTGGCCATCGTCTCCATCTATAGGCTGGGGACACCCGGAGGCCCTGCGTTCGGGCGATGTGCATTACTGGGGTGTGTGGTGGGGCAACGAACCATTCAGCAACTATGTTACCCATACCGGTCGGTTCATGGCGGAATACGGGTTTCAGTCCCTGCCTTCCATGGCCTCCCTGCAGAAATTCATTCCGAAAGATTCTCTCTTTCTGCTGTCATCCCCGCTGAAAACGCATCAGAAGCATCCGGTAGGATTCGAAACCATCAACACCTATATGACCCGTGAAATGACGGCCCCTTCGTCTCTCGATTACTACAGTTTTGCAAGCCAGTGCATTCAGGCGGACGGTATGGCCACGGCCATTGAGGCCCACCGCCGCAGCAAGCCGTATTGCATGGGTACGCTGTACTGGCAACTCAACGACTGCTGGCCGGTGACCTCCTGGAGCAGCGTGGATTATTACGGTTCCTGGAAAAAATTTCATTACGACCTGAAACGTTTATATGCTACCTACCTCATCAGTCCGGTGATCATAAAGGATTCACTGCTTGTGACCATGGTTTCCGATTCGGTGGACAGGGTGGAAGCAACACTGTCGGTTCAGTTGAAAGATGTAAAGGGCCATGTGTGGGCCCAATCCGTAAAAAATATTACCTGCGAGAAACTGAGCTCTAAGCAGGTGTATGCCGATGCCATACAACAGGCCGATTCCCTCATCCGCGATGGCAGCTACTATTATTCATGCCTGCTTACCTCCGAAGGGAAAACGCTGGCAACAGCCTTGTTTCCTCTCAACCCCGAAAAGCTGATGGAGGTGCTTATGCCACCGCTGCTCGATATGCAGATAAATACAACCCGGAACGATACCCTGGTCGTAATAAAGAACCGGGGCGAACTGGTACGATCTGTTTTCCTCATGTCGGACGACGGGGAGGCGGTATTCAGCGAAAACTATTTCGATTTGGAAGCCGGAGAAGAAAAGACCGTACCGGTGCATCACCTGAAGAATCTCTCAAAGCAGTCGCTTCGTTTCATGACCCCGAATGACCTCGGCGGGGATCCGGGTCCCGGTTACCATTAATACGGGCAAACGGCCTGCTTTTTTATGTAAAATGTGGTTTTACGGTATTTTCCGGTGGGGTTCGGGTATTTTAATTTGCATCTGTTTACCATTAACTTGCAACTTTAATTAACCTTCACAACATTTATTACAAATTTATTATGAAACGCATTTTAACACTCCTCTCATTTGTGGCATTTCTTGCCTTCGCCGTTGGCGCCAATGCACAGCCACCGAAAAAACAAAAAGTTATGGTAGCCAAGCATGTAGATGCTGCCAAGAAAGCCAAGAACCCCAACATCAAAACCGAAGAGCCGGCTGCCGATGTGGAAGCCACCAAGCCATCGGCCACCCGCGGTTCATGTACCGTTAGCTTCAGCAACAGCACCGGATACTATGTGAAAGTATATGTAGACGGAAACTACAAAGGCACCCTGGCCCCGTATGAAAGCGGAAACGTAACGGTATACAGCGGATACACCACCGTATATTGCATCACCACCGGAGGCACCTACGACTGGAGCGCCCAGGGCAATTGCGACGGATCGTATAGCTTCGATATTCGTTAAAAGAAAACTAAAAAAAATCACATCCTGAAATCATGAAAAAGTTAAGCATTGTTTTAAGCATTTGTCTTTTGTTCATCAGCCTGAGCACCCAGGCGGTTACCAAAAGGGCCCTGTTCATGGCCATCGACACCTATAACCCAAGCGGTCAGGAGTCGACCGGTGCACGTCACTGGACCAACCTGGAAGGTTGTGTAAATGATGCTGAGCAGGTGAAAACATTGGTAGCGGCCAAATACGGCTTTACCGATAACAAGTACATCACCTTCATTAAAAATCAGGAATGTACCCGCGACCGCATCCTGGCCGAACTGAATAAACTCATCGACCAGTCGCAGAAAGGCGATGTGGTATTTATCTACTACGCCGGTCACGGATCGCAGGTGGTGAACAGCCTCAGCGAGGAAGCCGACAAGCTGGATGAGACTATGGTACCTGCCGATGTGTGGAAGGGTGCCAAAGACATCCGCGATAAGGAACTGGCCCTGCTTTTCAACAAACTGATCGAAAAAGGCGTAGTACTTACCGTGATCTACGACAGCTGCCACAGCGGATCGGTAGGTCGTGGTCCCCTCGATAAGAACAAAGCCAAAGAGCGTAAAATTGAACCCGATGTGGAAGATGTTCGTGATGCCACACGCATTGCCGTAGCTCCCGAACAACGCGGTGCCCTTGTATTGAGTGCAGCTCAGGATAACGAATGTGCCAGCGAACAGATCGATGACAATAAAATACCGCATGGAGCCTTTACCATTGCCCTCTGCAAGGCCCTGCAATCCCTTCCCGCTACCGCAAGTGCCGATGAGATCTTTGCCAGCATCCGTGCCATCATGAAATACAATGGTAAAACCCAGGAACCGGTGATGGCCGGTAACGATGAGCGTATTAAAAACACCCTCTTCGGCATGGATCGTGGTACTCTTAAAAACAAGACCATGGTTGCCATTCTGAACCCGGAAGACAAAGCCAGCATTCAGATTCAGGGCGGCTGGGCACTTGGTATTGCCAAAGGATGTATTCTCGAAAATGTGGATCATACCATCAAGATCGAGATCACCAATGTGAATGATGTGACCAAATCAACCGGTAACGTGATCAGTGGGGATGCTTCTAAAATTAAAGCCGGTGACCTGTATACCGTAGAACGCTGGGCCACTACCGAAAATGCATTGCGTGTATACATACCGGTGGGAAATATTACCTACGATAAGGTACTGGCTGCCGCACAGGAATTTGCCAAACTGGAAACCGAACCGAAGGTGAAGATGGTTACCGACCCGGCTGCCGAAAGTCCTTCACATACCATCTTCTACAACGAAGGCTGGTATATCGGAACCCCCGATGGTAAAAGCTACTCCCTGGGAATGGATCCGAAAGTGGCCGACATTAAAAAATATTTCAAAGAGAACAGCATTAAGTTGTTTGTGAGCCTGCCGGCCTACAATACACTCCGCAGCCAGCTCTATGATGCGTATAAAGAAAACACCGCGGTACAACCGGTGGAACGCAGCAACGATGCCAACTACATCCTGGTGGGCCGTTACTTCGGCGGACAGGTACAATATTCGTACACCATTCCGGGTATCAACAACAACGATACCAACTACACTTCCACCATGCCGGTACGTACCGACTTCATTGCCATGGCACAGGGCAAAGACAAGGAAAGCATCGACTCCCTGATTGACTACAGCCTTCGTTTGTCAAAAATAAAAGCCTGGCTGGCCCTCAGCAGCCCGGCCGACGGACAGGGGAACTTCCCGTTCTACCTGGGCCTGCGCAACTCGGCAACCAAAGAAGTGGTTACCGGTGGTAACGTGAAAGAAGGAGATACTTACGGACTGGTATTATTGCTTGATAAAAAGAACAGTGAATTCTGGGACGGGCAAAAACGCTACATCTATGTGTTCGCTCTTGATAACAAAGGCAACACCACCTTGTACTACCCGCTGGGAGGCAGCGTGGAAAACAGAATGCCACGCATGACCGATGACAACAAAGTGCAGGAAGTGATTCCGTTGGGACAACAACCCCTGTTTAAAGTGACAGACCCCAACACCATGGATACCTATATCCTGCTCAGCACCGATGAGCCCATCACCAACCCGAAAGTACTGGAAAGCAAAGGGGTAAAAACCCGCGATGCTTCCCGCGGATCATGGGTATCGCAACTGATGAATGTAGGTGCCAACACCCGGGGCGACCTGCTTACCCCAAGCAACTGGAGCATTCAACGGGTGAGTGTACGTTGCGTTGCAAAATAAAAGGATACAGAATGTGACTTTTTCAAAAAAGGGGCTTCCGCAGGGGAGCCCTTTTTTATGGAAGCATGATCTATTCTATCCATACATATAGGGCAAACAGTGTCCGCACCTTTGCACTTTAAAATGAATGAAATACTATTTTTAATAGATTTGCCGTAAACAACCTCTTATGGATACCCATCTTCACCACGACCACCATGAACTTCATCTGAAGAGCTCCGATTTCATTTCGGATATTGTGATTGGTATGTCGGACGGACTTACGGTGCCGTTTGCACTGGCCGCCGGATTGAGCAGTGCCGTGCAAAGCAACAGCCTCATCATCACCGCCGGGTTTGCGGAGATTATTGCGGGTTCAATTGCCATGGGACTGGGCGGGTTTCTGGCCGGACAAACCGAGATGGATCATTACAAATCGGAGTTGAAGCGGGAACACGAAGAGGTGGTGAAGTTGCCCGATGTGGAACGCAAGGAAGTGAGAGATGTGTTTGCCTCCATGGGCCTGAGTGAGGAAGTGCAGGAACGGGCCACCCATGAATTGTGTCTTGATGAAGAAAAGTGGGTGCAGTTTATGATGCGCTATGAACTGGGGCTTGAAAAACCCGATGAAAAACGGGCCCGTAAAAGTGCATTGAATATTGGGCTGAGTTATATTGTAGGCGGTGTAATTCCATTACTCTCTTATTTCTTTACCGATACACCGGGGGCCGGGTTCAAACTCTCTTTCCTCATCACCATTTTATGCCTGCTAACCTTCGGTTATTTCAAAAGCAAGGTAACCGGTCAGCATCCGGTGCTGGGCGCGTTAAAGGTAACTGCCATTGGTGTGGCAGCGGCCATGTCGGCGTACTTCCTGGCCGGGTTGTTTGCAGACATGTAATAAGGATAACAGCAATTTCATGAGCTCGGACTTACAACCGGTATCGTAACAGCATGCCTGAAATCGATAGGATAAAGAAAGACGGTATCCTGAAAAGAATCAGATCATGAAATGCGCCATTGAATTCAACAAACGTTTACGCTTACTTATTTTCAAATAGCTTTTCATAATAATCCACTTCATTAGCACCCAGAAGTCGGAAGTCGAAATACATGCCGTACAAAAGCGCTCCGTTTTTGCTTCGCTCCGTGCCAAAACTTCCATTGGTTCCTAAGTTTTTTCCCTGATCAATTTTCTTCCAGGTGTCCATTTCTTTTTTGTAAACAACCACGGATAAACTGCGCTCCCCCTTTTTCTCACTGACAGTAAACTTAACGCCAAAAACATCGCCCTGTGAGGGCAAAACAAGTATGCCGGTTTCTTTGCCGATCTTATAGGTGGAGTCAACTTTTACAGGCATCAGGGAAGTGCCATCCATGATGGCCTTTCGCATTTTCAGTTTAACCACGTAGGGCTCAGTCTGTGTGTAAGCAAGAGTAGCCGTAAAAAGAAATGAAAGAAGTATGATTATTTTTTTCATGGTGGGAGTTATTTAAAACCTAAAACAAAATTACCATAAAACAGTCACTCACAGGGTAATTGTCAAAGAATAGATCTGCGGTGTATTCATCAGCTGTAAT
>JBGAVF010000218.1:0-5445 GCA_044228315.1 Bacteroidia bacterium
CAGGGCTTCGGCCTGTTCAAAGCGGTTGGCGTTGTAATTTACCTGAGCCATATCGTAGAGGTACTCAAGTTTTTTGGTGAGCTGGTAAAGCTTGCCGTAATACATCAGTGAGGTATCGGGAAGCCCCAGTGATTTGGAATAGTCGGCCAGCAACATCAGTACCTTCTCATCGGCAGGGCGCATCTTCAGGCATTCCTGTGCCACGAGGTAGGTTGATGCCTGGTTTTGTGTATTCAGGTATAGATAAACCAGGGTGTCGTAATAATTTGTTTTGGTGCTGTCGTAGGCCAGTATCTGGTAACAGGCAGTGATGGCGGCATTTACATCACCGTGACGCAGGGCATTTTTGTACGCTTTTTCACTGGCAGTTACGGCAGAGTTGTTAGGTTGCTTGCAACCCAGCATAAAAAAAACGATGGCGGATAAGAAGATAAATTTTCTCATGGGTGTAATGTATAATGCTATGATTCTAAAATGACTTTCCAGTCGATGAGCGCCGCTTTGAACCGGGCCACGGTTTCCTCCAGGGTATCGGATGATTGTCCGCCGGCAGCGTTGAAATGCCCTCCGCCTTCGAAATACTTCGATGCAAATTCATTGGCCGGAAAATTTCCTTTGCTGCGGAAACTCATTTTAATGAGGTGTTTACGGTCCACAATGAGGGCCGCCAGCTTTATGCCTTTAATACTGAGTCCATAGTTCACCAAACCTTCCGAATCGCCGGTGACCACATTATATGCAGCCAGCTCTTCCTGGGTAACACACATCAGTGCAGTATTGAATTCGTGAAGCACTTCCAGCTTCTGGCTGATCACATATCCGATGAAGCGGGTGCGGTCTTCGGTGAAAGAATCGAAAATGGATTCATGAATATGGTGGTGTTCAATATCGAATTTCAGTAGCTCGGCCACAACCAGATGGGTGGATGGGTGTGTGCTGGGAAAACGGAACGAGCCGGTATCGGTAACAATGCCGGCGTATAAACAACGGGCCGTATGTTTGTCAATATGAATAGGGTCCCATTCATTGAACACTTCGAACATGAGTTCACAGGTACTGCTCGATTCGGGATTCCAGTGGTCGAAATCGTAAAAATGCTGCGGGTTGAGATGGTGGTCGATAAGGACTTTTACCGCCTTGCTTTTTTCTACCATCTTTCCCATATCGTTGATACGGTTCAATGCATTGAAGTCGAGACAAAATACAAAGTCCGCTTCTTCGATCAGGCGGGCACAATGTTCTTTCGTTTCTTCAAAATTGATCACGGTTTCTTCACCCGGCATCCATTTCAGAAAATCACCGTAGTCGGTAGGTGAGATCACCTGAGCAGGAATACCGGCATTTTTCAGGTAGTTGAAAAGCGCGAGGGAAGAACCCAGTGCATCTGCATCGGGTTTATGATGGGTGGTGATAATGATTCGGGGGGCGTGGTGGTTCCGAAGGATCGCAAAGAGAGGTTGTATGGTACTCACGTTCTGGTATAAAGCGGGCAAAGGTAAGCAACAGATCGGGAAGTTTGAAGGTGAGGGTGGGGCAGAGGTGACGGGATGTTACAGTAATACGGAGTTGCTACCGGCTTTCTGAAACCTGTTTTAATATTTTATCTTCGCGCCATGCAAAAGATAATAACCGGAATACAGCAGGTGGGCATTGGTGTGACCGATGCAAATGCAGCCTGGAAATGGTACAGCAAGTACTTTGGAATGGATGTAGTGATATTCAACGATGCCGCCCCGGCCCCGCTTATGACCCGGTATACCGGAGGTACCGTGCATGAACGGTATGCCGTGCTGGCCCTGAATATGCAAAGTGGCGGCGGTTTTGAGATATGGGAATACAAAAGCCGCAAGGCACAACCTCCGGCTTTTGAAGTGCAGCTCGGGGATACCGGTATTCAGATCATCCGCATAAAAAGTCGGGATGTGCAGGCTACCTACGACTGGTATCAAAAGGAGAATCTTCACCTCATCAGCGAGGTGGTAAAGGGGCCCGATCATAAGCCTACCTTTTATATGAAGGATCCCTACGGAAATACGTTTCAGGTGGTGGAAAGCCGGTACTGGTATATGAATACTGGTGCGCTCACCGGAGGTATTGAAGGGGTGGTGGTGGCCGTGAGCAATCTGCACAATGCCATGAATTTTTATACAAACCTCATACAGGTGAAGAACATGGTGTACGATGTGAACGGTACTTACGAGGAATGGAGCCGGCTTCCGGGAGGGAAAGGGTCATTCCGCCGCATACTGATGCGACAGGATGATGAGCGAAAAGGGGCGTTCAGTAAGCTGGTAGGTCCATGCAGTGTAGAGCTCATTCAGGCACTCGACTATTCACCGAAGAAGATATTTGAAAACCGGTTCTGGGGCGATCAGGGGTACATTCACCTTTGTTTCGATGTAGTGGGCATGGGCTTATTGCGTGAAGAATGTAAAAACCTGGGATTCCCGTTCACCATCGACAGCGCCGATAGTTTCGACATGGGTGATGCCGCCGGACATTTTGCCTATAACGAGGATCCGGATGGGACGCTTATTGAATATGTTGAGGCCCACCGGGTACCGATCCTGAAAAAACTGGGATGGTATTTTAACCTGAAAAAACGGGATGCCACTCAACCCCTGCCCGACTGGATGGTGAAGGCATTGCGTTTCAACCGTAAAACGGAACTGAAATAGGCAACGGCTCCGTATAACTTTCTTTACCCATACTTTTTATTTTTTCAATTTGATACGTGCGGCATTATTTGATATGGACGGGTTGCTCATCAACAGTGAGCCCTTCTGGAAACTGGCAGAGAAAGAAGTGTATGGTGCACACGGTGTAATCGTCACCGATGATTTCCTGAGGCGCATTGAAGGCGCACGCCTTGATGAGGCCATACAGTTCGTGCATCATCATTATCCGTTTCCATCCCCCGACTTTAAGCGCATTGAGCAGGAAGTAATTGATGCGATGTGCCGCATGATCGGGGAACACGGTGAGGCCATGCCCGGTGTGTTTGAAACACTGCAATTCTTTGAGACCGAAAAGATGCCATTGGCGCTGGCATCCTCTTCACCCATGCGGCTTATCACTACGGTACTCGAAAAACTGAATCTGCAGGGCTTGTTTTCAGTGGTTCATTCAGCGCAGTTCGAACCCTATGGTAAACCGCATCCGGGTATTTTTATCACCACAGCCACTACCCTAAAAGTACCGGTGCTGGAATGTGTGGTATTCGAAGATTCGGTGAACGGGGTGCTGGCGGCCAAAGCGGCCCGCATGAAATGCATTGCAGTTCCGGATGAACATCATTACAACGATGCCAGGATGGCCATTGCCGATGTAAAACTTTCTTCTTTACTTGATTTTAACCGGGAAATTATTTCCGCATTCTGAGCCAGCAGATGGCAATAGTCTTCGATCTCCTGATACACTTTTTTAAAGCCATCCATGCCTCCGTAATACGGGTCGTGAAAGGGTTTTATCAATACCTTTTGTAACTGGTCCGGGTGGGTAACAAAGTCCTGCATCTCTTCGAACACATCATCAGCCATGCAAATGATGAGGTCATAGGCATCAAAATCGGTTGTAGCAAACCGGCGGGCAATATGCGTGGAAATGTCGGTACCGAACAGGGCACAGGCTTCAACGGTGCGGGTGTCGGCCGGGTCACCTTTGTGCCAGCGGTTGGTTCCGCAGGATGCCGCTTCCCAGGGAAGCTGGTTGTTGCGGATAACCTTTTTCATGACCCCTTCGGCAATGGGACTCCGGCAAATGTTGCCCAGGCATACAAAAAGTATTTTCATGTTGTTTGCGAATATAAGGTTGCAGGTCGTGTTAAGATTGATTAAAGTTGATTAAATTCGAACCTTATTTTGATTTTTGGAAATGTTGAAAAAAGACACGCACAAGCTTAGTGCCGTTGGTTTACTCATCACGATCGGAATCATATTCGGCGATATTGGCACTTCTCCGCTTTATGTGTTCACCGGAATTATTGGCGAAAAAATAATTACCCGGGATCTGATTTTCGGAGCCCTGAGCTGTGTATTCTGGACACTTACCATCATCACTACCGTAAAGTATGTGATCATTACCCTGAGGGCCGATAACAAAGGGGAAGGCGGCAATCTCACCTTGTATGCACTGGTTCGGCATACGAAAAAATGGCTCCATATTCCGGCCATCATTGGCGGCGCCGCGCTGCTCGCCGACGGACTCATCACACCTCCGATCTCGGTGAGTTCGGCCATTGAAGGGCTTCAGCAAAAATATCCCGAACACCATATCCCGGTAATTTATATTGTTATCGGTATTCTAACCCTGTTGTTTTTTATACAGCAGTTTGGAACCAAGATCATCGGAAAAATTTTCGGACCGGCTATGATCATCTGGTTTTCCATGCTGCTCATCCTTGGTGTTAACTTCATTGTTAAGGATTTCAGTGTGCTACAGGCCATTGACCCCCGTTATGCCATCAACTTACTTGTAAATTATCCCGGAGGGTTCTGGCTTCTGGGGGGCGTATTTCTTTGTACCACCGGGGCCGAGGCATTGTATCTCGACCTGGGTCATTGCGGGCGCAGCAATATCCGTTCAAGCTGGGCATTCGTAAAATTCGCGTTGCTGTGTAATTATTTCGGACAAGCCGTATGGCTCATGCAGCACGAAGGCCAAACACTGGCGCAGATAGGAAAGACTTCATTTTACGGATTGATGCCCGACTGGTTCCTTCTCACCGGTATTATCATTGCCACTATGGCCACCATCATAGCATCGCAGGCCCTGATCACCGGAACCTTTACCCTGGTGAGTTCGGCCATGCGTATGAACCTGTGGCCCAAGATCCGAATCAAATACCCGAGCGAAGCCAAGGGGCAGGTATATGTTCCCAGTATCAACTGGTTGTTGTATTTCGGTTGTCTGGCCATCATTATAATTTTCGAGAAGTCGAGCAATATGGAGGCCGCCTACGGGTTGACCATAACCCTCGATATGCTTGCTACTACCATCCTGGTCACGCATTACTTTGTGAAGAACCGCATAAACCCGGTACTGGTATGGTTTTTCCTGATCTTCTACCTGAGCCTTGAATTGTGCTTTCTGGCATCCAATATGAGCAAGTTCCTCAAAGGCGGTTATGTCACCCTGCTCGTTTGTCTGGTCATCATATTTATAATGTATGTGTGGTTTAAGGCTGCTGAAATAAAGAAACGCTTCCTGAGTTTTATCAAGATGAAAGATCAGCTCAGTATGCTCTCCGACCTGAGTAATGACGAGGCCATCAACCGCTTCTCCACACACCTCGTGTACCTCACCGGTGCCGATAACCCAAAGTATATTGAAAGCAAGGTGGTATACAGTATCATCAACAAATCGCCGAAGCGGGCCGATGTTTACTGGTTTCTGCATGTGAATGTTACCGATGAACCGTATACCAAAGAGTTCCGGATCACCCAG
>JBGAVF010000219.1:0-5413 GCA_044228315.1 Bacteroidia bacterium
GGTCATGGCTCCGAAACCTCCTGACAATGCGAGTGCTGAATGGGTGTATTACGAAAACCAGGGCAACAGCAAACTGATTAAAAATTGTTCGCATGCATCCGTTTAACTGTGTTATG
Source organism: Bacteroidia bacterium (assembly GCA_044228315.1). Taxonomy (GTDB): domain Bacteria; phylum Bacteroidota; class Bacteroidia; order UKL13-3; family UKL13-3; genus CAINMV01. The sequence continues at coordinate 117 of JBGAVF010000219.1, forward strand.
CTTATTGGCCCCACGGCCTCGGGGAAAACGAAACTGGCCGCTCAGTTGTCGGCTTCACAACAGGGTGCTGTATTGAGTTTCGATTCACGGCAGGTGTATAAAGAATTGCAACTGGGCTGTGGCAAGGACCTGAAGGAATATTTTGTGAACGGAAAAGAGATACCGCATGATCTGCTGGATCTATGCAGTATAAAGGAACCATTTCATATTTATGATTTTGTAAAACATTTTATCACCGCCTTTCATGCCTGTGAAAACCGGCACCTCTTGCCCGTGCTTTGCGGGGGTACCGGTTTGTACTTCGATGCCGTGCTGAAAAAACATCAGCATATTTCTATACCCAATGATGCAACGGTTCGGGAAAAAGCCGCATCCCTGAGCGATGAAGCATTGGAGGCTTGGCTAATGTCGTTTCCTGAATCGGTGAGACGGCATGCCGACACCAGCACCCGCAAACGCATGATCCGGGCACTGGAAGTGGCTTCTTTTCTCACTTCGAATACTCCTGAAGTCATTCCGTATCCCGACCTGAAACCCCTGATCTTCGGGTTGGATCCACCGGTGAAAGAGCGAAACAGGCGAATCCATAAACGGCTTTACGAACGGGTGGATGAAGGCATGATCGAAGAAGTGAAAATGCTTCTGGCCAACGGCGTGCCGGCAGCGGTACTGAAACGTCTGGGATTGGAATATAAATACATCACCGAATATTTGCTGGGTGAAACCGGTAAAGAGGCCATGCTTGCATCACTGGAAACCGCCATTCATCAGTACGCCAAGCGGCAGATGACCTGGTTCCGGAAGATGGAACGGGAAGGTTTTAAAATACACTGGCTGAATGCAGAGAACAACACAGAATTACAACGTGAAGAAGCCATGCAGGTGATACATGCATACCGGAAGGCATAAATGCGTGACGCGGGCAGGATCCTGCCATAGCAGTTGTCATCATACATAACAGGTATGTTTATGTTCTTTTTCACTCCCGTCTTTTTCACGTAATTTGCCACAGGTTCTATACTCTAATCCATCTTTCCCTTGAAACTCGAACGCACCTATACCCTTCAGGAAATTGCCGGTATTATTCACGCACAATTTATCGGCGATGCCGCATTTCCCGTTACCGGCATCAATGAAATTCATCGTGTGGTACCGGGCGATATCACCTTTGTGGATCATCCCAAGTATTACGACAAGGCACTTCATTCGGCAGCCACCATCATCATCATCAACAAAACGGTTGATTGTCCTGAAGGCAAGGCACTGTTGCTGAGCGATGATCCTTTCCGGGATTATAATTTTCTTACAAAATATTTCAGCCCGAGCCGTCATCCCCTGAAACCGCAGTATGCCATCGGGCAGGATTCGCATATCGGGGAAGGTACTGTGATCTACGACGGGGTGGTGATCGGGAATAACTGCAGCATCGGCAAGCATTGCATCATCTATCCCAATGTGGTGCTGTACGACAATACCGTGCTCGGTGATCATGTGATCATTCATGCCAATACCACTTTAGGGGGTGATGCTTTTTACTTTAAAAAACGTCCGGATTACTATGAGAAAATGCATAGTTGCGGACGCACCGTCATTCACGACTGGGTTGAGATCGGTTGCAACTGCACCATCGACCGGGGCGTGAGTGCCGACACCATTATCGGGGAAGGTACCAAGCTCGATAATCTGATCCAGATCGGTCATGATACCGTGATCGGCAAACGCTGCCTCATCGCATCCCAGGCCGGCATCGCCGGTGTGGCCACCATTGAAGATGAGGTCATCATCTGGGGTCAGGTGGGCATCAGCAAGGACCTTACCATTGGCAAAGGGGCTGTGATCCTCGCCAAGTCGGGCATTGGCAAAAGTATGGAAGGAGGCAAGGTGTACTTCGGGGCTCCGGCCAAAGAGAACCGCAAGGCCCTGCGTGAACTGGCCACCCTGTCGCGTCTCGCAGCCGGCGACGATAAAAAATAATTTTGCGATGACGTTATGAAAGACCTGTTTAAAACCGGTGATAAAAAGCAATTCATAAAGCGGGTGGGCAACGATGATCTGGCCGCTTTTAACGGGGAAGCTGTGCATCAGGTATATGCTACGTTCAGCATGGCCCGTGATGCCGAATGGTGCTGCCGGTTGTTTGTGCTGGAAATGAAAGAAGCGGATGAAGAAGGCATCGGAACCTATGTGCATGTGAATCATCATGCGCCGACTTTGTTGGGTTCAGAGATCGTGTTTGAGGCGGAGATCACCGAAATAAAAGGCAATGCCGTGCATTGCAACTGGAAAGCAGAACACAACGGCCGCCTGCTGGGCAGCGGCACCCAGGGACAAAAAATTCTGAAGAAAGAAAAAATTGAACAACTGTTTCAATCCCTCAATTCCTGAAACATTCATTTCAACAGCACATGAGTTCAAAAAATAAAAACAAGCTGGGCATTGTATACAGTACCGATCCCGATTTTGAATACACCGGCACAGACCGGCATGAGGAAGAGGCGATCCCGAATCAGAAGCAAAACCTGCGTATCTGGCTGGAGCGCAACAAAGGCGGAAAAGTCACCACGGTGGTAAAAGGTTTTCGCGGACCGGAAACGGAACTTGCTGAACTCGGCAAAAAACTGAAACAACTGTGCGGGGCCGGCGGCAGTGTGAAAGACGGAGAGATACTGGTGCAGGGTGATGGCCGCGATAAGATTCTGCAATACCTCCTCAAACAGGGATATCAGGCCAAAACCGCCGGAGGGTAACCTCATTCAACCCAATAGTTGCGCCATCTGTGCCAAAAAGGCAGGCAAATCTTTTAGGAATTCTTTTTGATAATCCTAGGGCTTACAGGCAGGCCCGTTATCCCGCTTTGCCACGCCTGTATTGATATCCCGTTCCACAAAAAAGATTTATCTTTGAAATCTTTGCAGAAAAATAATTTTAAATACTAGATATACGAACAATATGGCAGGTGCACTTGGAAAAATATTCGGTAAGCTGTTTGGCAATAAGGCCGAAAAGGACTTAAAAACGTTAACACCCATTGTGGCTCAGGTAAGTGAGCAATATGCTAAGCTTCAGTCGTTGAGCAACGACGAACTCCGTGATAAAACCACCGAGCTGAAGGCAGTGATCAAAGAGGCCATGAGCGAAATAACCGCTTCCATTGAATCACTCAAAGCCAAGGCCGACGATCCGGAAACCGATATCAACAACCAGGAGCAGATCTTCAAGGAAATAGAAAAACTGGAAAAGGAACGTCTCGAAATTCTCGAAGAAGCCCTTCTTGAAATTTTGCCTACGGCCTTTGCCGTGGTGAAGGAAACCTCACGCCGCTTCTCGGAAAATCCGGAGTTACAGGTTACCGCCCGCGACTACGACCGTGACCTGGCTGCCCGTAAGGACTTTGTGAAGATCGATGGCGATAAAGCCATCTGGAAAAACTCATGGGACGCTGCCGGTATCACCGTGCAATGGAACATGGTGCATTACGATGTACAGCTCATCGGGGGGGCGGTATTGCATCAGGGTAAGATTGCCGAGATGGCCACAGGGGAAGGAAAAACCCTCGTGTCGACCTTACCGGCCTATCTCAATGCGCTCGCCGGTTTCGGGGTTCATATCGTTACCGTGAACGATTACCTGGCCCGACGCGACTGCGAATGGAACGGTCCGCTGTTTCAGTTCCATGGCCTTACCGTGGATTGCATCGACTACCACATGCCCAACAGCGAAGCCCGACGCAAAGCCTATACGGCAGATATCGTGTACGGAACCAACAACGAATTCGGTTTCGACTACCTGCGCGATAATATGGCCACCAGCAAGGAAGATCAGGTGCAGGGCAAACTGCATTTTGCCATGGTGGATGAGGTGGACAGCGTGCTCATCGACGATGCCCGTACACCCCTCATCATCTCGGGTCCGGTGCCCAAAGGCGATGAGCAGGAGTTTTATCAGCTGAAACCACGTATTGAAAAAGTGGTGGAGGCGCAAAAGAAATACCTCAATACCTGCCTTGTAGATGCCCGTAAAAACTGGGAAGCCAACAACCAGGATGCAGCAGCCATGCCGTTACTCCGTGCCTTCCGGGGTATGCCTAAAAATAAAGCGCTCATCAAGTTCCTCGGGGAACAGGGCGTGAAGCAGTTCCTCCTGAAAACGGAGAACTATTACATGCAGGATAATTACAAGGAGATGCCTAAGATCGATGCGGAACTCTATTATGTGATTGATGAAAAGAACAACAATTGCGAGCTCACCGATAAGGGGATCGAATTCATTACCTCGGCCGGTGAAGACAAAGAGTTCTTCATTCTGCCCGATGTAGGAAGCATCATTGCTGAGATTGAAAAGTCGGATGCCACGCACGATGAGAAGATCCATAGAAAAGAAGAAGCACTTGTGGCTTTCTCTCAGAAAAGCGAGCGTATCCACACCATCAATCAGTTGCTGAAAGCATACAATATGTTTGAGCGCGATGTGGAATACATCATCGACGACGGAAAGATCAAGATCGTGGATGAGCAAACCGGTCGTGTGCTCGACGGACGCCGTTACAGCGACGGATTGCATCAGGCCATTGAAGCCAAGGAAAATGTGAAGGTGGAAGATGCCACCCAAACCTTTGCCACCATCACCCTGCAGAATTATTTCCGTATGTATCACAAGCTTTGCGGTATGACGGGAACTGCCGAAACCGAAGCAAGTGAGTTCTGGGAGATCTATAAACTGGATGTGGTGGTGATCCCAACCCATCGCCCGATATCACGCAAGGACCTGAACGATAAGGTATACAAAACCAAACGGGTAAAATACAAAGCTGTTATTGATGAGATCGAACGCCTCCGCAACGAAGGGCGTCCGGTACTGGTGGGTACCACCAGTGTGGAGATCAGTGAGCAGCTGAGCCGTATGCTCCAGATCCGCAAGATCCCGCACAACGTACTCAACGCCAAGCAGCACCAGCGGGAAGCCGAGGTGGTGCAGATGGCCGGACAAAAAGGACAGGTGACCATTGCCACCAACATGGCCGGTCGTGGTACGGATATTAAGCTGACCGATGAAACCCGTGCATCGGGTGGATTGGCCATTGTAGGTACCGAACGCCATGAAAGCCGTCGTGTGGACCGTCAGTTACGCGGTCGTTCCGGTCGTCAGGGCGACCCGGGTACTTCCCAGTTCTTTGTTTCCCTAGAAGATGACCTGATGCGTCAGTTTGGCAGCGACCGTATGAGCCGCGCCATGGACCGTTTCAACATACCGGAAGATGAGGTGATCGAAAACACCATCATCACCCGTCAGATCGAAGG
>JBGAVF010000220.1:0-5408 GCA_044228315.1 Bacteroidia bacterium
CTTTCATAGTGTTTGTGTTGTTTACAAATCTTATTTCTCAACGATCACAAAACTTCCGCGGTGGCCTGGGATAGACCCTTTGATGATAAGGAGGTTGTGTTCCGTATTTATCTTAACGATCTGCAGATTGGTTTTCTTGATGCGTTTGCCACCATCGCGACCTGCCATGCGCATGCCTTTGAATACACGTGCCGGCTCTGATGAAGCACCGAGTGAACCCGGCGCGCGCTGACGGTCGTGCTGACCGTGAGTACCCCATCCAACCCCGCTGAATCCGTGGCGTTTTACAACCCCCTGGAAACCTTTACCTTTAGATGTACCGGCCACGTCAACATAGTCGCCTTCTGCGAAGATGTCCACCTTCAGTAAGTCACCGGCGGTGTAAGAATCTTCGGTATGAAATTCAACCAGTTTACGCTTCGGCGTAGTGTTTGATTTTGCAAAATGGCCTTGCATAGCCTTGGTGGTACGTTTGGCTTTTTTCTCACCAAAAGCAACCTGAATGGCTTCGTAGCCATCTTTTTCTTTGGTGCGTACCTGTGTAATAACACACGGACCGGCCTGAATAACAGTACAGGCAATAGCCTTACCGTCTTCGTTGTAAATGCTGGTCATGCCAACTTTGGTTCCAATAATTCCGGGCATAATTTTAAATAAATAATAATGTTTTAAAAAAGTATTGATTTGGAATGGGGCAGCATCGATAACCTTATGCCAAGGGTACTTACCGCAGAAGAACTGTGAACGAAATCAACACTTAAATTTCACAGAACTCTATTGGGACAGGTGTGATGAACTTAGTTCAACACTTTTATTTCCACATCCACACCGCTCGGCAACTCAAGCTTCATCAGCGCATCCACGGTTTTGTTGGTACTGCTGTAGATGTCGAGAAGACGCTTGTACGAACACAACTGGAATTGCTCACGGGCTTTTTTGTTTACGTGCGGGGAACGCAATACCGTATAGATCTTCTTGTCGGTAGGCAGTGGAATAGGTCCGCTGACAACAGCACCGGTACTCTTTACGGTTTTTACAATTTTGTCGGCCGATTTATCTACAAGGTTGTAGTCGTACGACTTTAATTTGATTCTGATTTTCTGACTGATGGCCATGATTTCTGGATTTATGAATTTACCTGTTTGATTGCCGGAAATTGACTTGTTAGAGTACGTAACCTCCCAGCAACGGATTGAATGAATTTACTTGTTAGGGATTATGCGTTGGCTTTACCTTTTAATTTTGCCAGGATGCCATCGGCCATGGTACGTGGTACTTCAGCATAGTGGCTGAATTCCATGGTTGATGATGCACGGCCTGAAGTGATGGTACGCAACTGGGTTACATAACCGAACATTTCCGACAGTGGCACTTTGGCTTTAATTACCTGTGAGCCCAGCTTGTTGTCAACACCTTCGAGTTGTCCGCGACGACGGTTCAGGTCACCCATTACGTCACCCATGTTTTCTTCAGGCGTGATCACTTCAATTTTCATGATCGGCTCGAGCAATACCGGGTTGGCTTTACGGCAGGCTTCCTTGAAAGCGATACGGGCTGCGAGTTCAAAGGAAAGTGAATCCGAGTCAACCGCGTGGTAGCTACCATCGTATAGGCGCACCTTTAACGAGTCGATAGGATAACCGGCAAGTACACCGTTCGACATAGCACCGGCAAAACCTTTTTCAACCGAAGGAATGTATTCACGAGGAATCACACCACCCACGATCTCGTTCACAAACTCAAGACCCGGTTTGTTTGGATCGCCCGGAATTACTTCCACGCTGATATCGGCAAACTTACCACGGCCCCCTGTTTGTTTCTTATACAATTCGCGGTGATTTACCGACGAAGTGATGGTTTCTTTATAAGCAACCTGCGGAGCGCCCTGGTTACATTCTACTTTAAACTCACGACGCAGACGGTCCACGATGATCTCAAGGTGAAGCTCACCCATGCCTGAGATAACGGTTTGTCCGGTTTCCTCGTCGGTTTTTACTTTAAAGGTTGGATCTTCTTCGGCCAGTTTACCCAAGGCAACACCCAGTTTATCCACGTCGGCCTGTGTTTTAGGCTCGATGGCCAAACCGATTACCGGCTCAGGGAACTGCATGGCTTCAAGAACGATCGGGTGTTTCTCCTCGCAAAGGGTATCCCCAGTTTTAATCGATTTAAAACCTACCGCTGCACCAATATCACCGGCCTCGATATAGTCGATGGCGTTCTGCTTGTTGGCATGCATCTGGAAGATACGGGAGATACGCTCCTTGTTTCCACTGCGGGTATTCAACACATAGGATCCGGCATCAAGGCGTCCTGAATAGGCGCGGAAGAAGGCCAGACGACCTACGAAAGGATCGGTAGCAATTTTAAAGGCAAGGGCCGTGAAAGGCTCTTTTGCATCGGGTTTACGGGTAACGGTTTCGCCGGTATCCGGGTTTGTACCGGTGATCACATCTTTATCGAGTGGGCTCGGCATCAGCTCCATTACATAATCGAGCATGGTTTGTACCCCTTTGTTTTTGAAGGCGGTACCGCAAAGCATCGGTACAATTTTGTTGGCAACGCAGGCCTGACGTAATGCATCAAGAACTTCGCGTTCGGTGATGCTTTTCGGATCATCGAAGAATTTCTCCATCAGCTTGTCGTCGAATTCAGAAACTGCTTCAAGAAGCTTTTCGCGCCATTCCATGGCTTCTTCCATCATATCTTCCGGAATCGGCACTTCTTTAAAGGTCATGCCCTGATCGTGCTCGTTCCATTCGATACCACGGAAATTCACCAGATCCACCACACCTTTGAAGTTATCTTCGGCGCCGATAGGCAATTGCAGTGGAACGGCGTTACCGCCTAAAATCTTCTTAACCTGTGCCACTACGTTCAGGAAGTCGGCACCGGCACGGTCCATTTTATTAACAAAACCCAGACGTGTAACGTTATAGTTGTTGGCGAGGCGCCAATTGGTTTCCGACTGAGGCTCAACACCGTCAACGGCCGAGAACAGGAACACCAGACCATCGAGGATACGCAGGGAGCGGTTTACCTCAACGGTAAAATCCACGTGGCCCGGAGTATCGATGATGTTAACCTTGTATTTGTTGCCGCGGTAGTTCCAGAAACAGGTAGTAGCAGCGGAAGTGATGGTGATACCACGCTCCTGCTCCTGTACCATCCAATCCATGGTAGCGGCACCATCGTGTACCTCACCAATTTTGTGGTTAACCCCGGTATAGTAAAGGATACGCTCAGTGGTAGTGGTTTTTCCGGCATCGATATGCGCGGCAATACCAATATTACGTGTATATTTTAAGTCTTGTGACACTTTTTTGAAAATTGAAAGGTGAATGAATTATGAGTGAAACAGCCTCTTTATTAAAGGCAGTTCAAGGCTCTTAGAATTTGAAATGAGAGAATGCTTTGTTCGCTTCAGCCATACGGTGGGTATCGTCTTTCTTCTTTACTGAAGCACCTTCCCCTTTGCTGGCTGCGATGATCTCGTTGGCCAGCTTTTCGCACATGGCTTTTTCATTACGTGAACGGGCGTATCCGATCATCCATTTGATGCCCAGGGCAATACGGCGATCCGGACGCACTTCTGTAGGTATCTGGAAGTTGGCACCACCCACACGGCGGCTTTTTACTTCCACACTTGGCATTACATTACCAAGGGCGCGTTTCCATACATCAATACCACGCTCTGATGTTTTCTTTTCCACGATGGCCAATGCATCATAAAAAATGTTGAAGCTTAAGGTTTTCTTTCCGCTGTACATCAGATTGTTTACAAAGCGGGTTACCATTGGATCGTTATACATCGGATCCGGCAATAAAATACGTTTTTTGGGTTTTGACTTTCTCATTTTAAAATGCCTTTTGGCTTACTATACTTCAGCGTTATAAAGGACTTGATTTGATTTGAATATGAAATAATTAAAATGGCCTTATGGCTCATTCAGGTTTTACTTTTTCTTGGCAGGGGCTGCTGCTTGTCCGGGTTTCGGACGTTTTGCACCATACTTACTGCGGCTTTGCATACGCTTGTCAACACCGGCGGTGTCGAGGGCACCACGTACAATGTGGTAACGTACTCCCGGAAGGTCTTTCACACGACCGCCACGTACCAGAACAATAGAGTGCTCCTGTAAGTTATGTCCTTCACCACCGATGTAGGCATTCACCTCACGGGTATTGGTTAAACGAACACGGGCTACTTTACGCAAAGCAGAGTTTGGCTTCTTAGGCGTAGTAGTGTACACACGGGTACAAACACCACGACGTTGAGGACACTCCACCAGCGCTGGTGATTTGGATTTAAACGTTAATTGCTCACGGCCTTTGCGAACTAATTGTTGTATGGTTGGCATTTCTTAAAAATTTTAAAATATATATTTCCCCTAAAAAAGGGTTGCAAAGGTAGAAATTTACCCTGAAATAAAAAATAACCCCTAAAAAATTGTTTATGAATGTATTCCGGTCCGAATCCGTGCCGTAGACCGGACTTTACCGGCTCACCGGCAAACGGTTTCTCCCCGGGGATTAAAAAATTGAAGTGCCCCCTCCTTTTGACCGGTCTTTCCGTTATGGGATTTATATTCTGAATTAATAAACCCATTCATAACCATCGAATTACCATGAAAAAACCCGCTGTTATCGCCACCGCCCTCTCCCTCCTGTTTGTGATCGCCTGCCAGAAAGTGTCGACCACCACCTACGACTGTACCGGAACGGCCCCTACCTACACCACCGACATCAAACCGATAATGGATGCCAATTGCGCGCTCTCCGGCTGCCATAATGCCGCGTCGCGGGAGGCAGGCTTTGACCTCAGTAACTATAATGGTGTGGTAAGCGCCAGTGCAAGTGCCGCCTTCTTAGGTGCCATCGAGCATCTTTCCCGGTACGATGCCATGCCCCGCAATGCATCGAAACTGGATGATGCCCTTATCAAAAAGATCTATTGCTGGGCGAATAACGGAAAAGCCCAATAAGTTTCCGGGCCGTACAGGGGCTGCAGCGGATTTTATTATTTTTGCACCATGTACACAGCCGATATACACACCGCCAAAGGCGTCATGCACGTTGAGTTTTTCGAAGCCGACGCCCCGAATACCGTTAAAAACTTTGTGGACCTTTCGAAAAAAGGATTCTACGACGGACTCACCTTTCACCGCGTGATCCCCGATTTTGTGATCCAGGGAGGTGACCCCAACGGCAATGGTACCGGCGGACCGGGATATTCTATTAAATGCGAGCTTACCGGCAACAACCAGTTTCATGATAAAGGTGTGCTTTCCATGGCTCACCGTGGCCGCGATACCGGAGGTTCCCAATTCTTTATTTGCCATAACCGCAAAAACACTGCCCACCTCGACCGCGTACACACCTGCTTTGGAAAAGTAACCGAAGGTGTG
>JBGAVF010000221.1:0-5532 GCA_044228315.1 Bacteroidia bacterium
TCCTTGCCGGCATCTTTCAGTAACTTGTATTCAGTAGATAAATACACCAAATACCAGGCAATTTTAATGGTGCCATCACCGGATAATAGCAGTGTGTCGTTCCAGTATTTGGGTAAGTTATCACCCCGGCAAATGTAATTCCCGTACTCCAGATTGAAGGGGATGTTATGACCTTTATAAATCTTGGTTTTTAATGTAATATTATTCTGATCATAATGGCTATTCCCGACAAATACATTCATCTTATGAAACTGGTCGCGAAGATTGAAGTATTTGTTAAGTAATTCATTTTCGAATGGGTCATTGTTTTGTGAATAAAGTAATGGACATAACAATAAAGCGACAATGGTGTAAAACGTTTTCATGATGAGATTATTTTACCATGTACCGGATTAGGTGCATAGCTGAAGTATGGTTATTATTGTATGCATCTACACTGCTGATGTGAATTACACCAATGTTTTTTTCATGGTAATAGATATAATAATATGGCCAATTCTTGGGGCTATTTGTATCATTGCTAAATACACGTACAATATTTTTATAATTCCCATTATTAATTAGTATATCAGGATAAAAATTAATGGTACGCATATACCCAAAATCACTAAACGAACCTGAAAATGGATAGACTAATTTGATGTTTCCATCCTCCTCTAAAATAAAAGTAATGTCATTATCATTACTGTATATTTTTCCGTTATTATTTAGCTTTGTTCGTGAGTAACCCGTCTTGTTTCCGGCTGAATCATATGCTGAATAATACGAAATAATATTTTCAACCCGTTTGAAAACGTGCAGGTTTTCGCAATCATCCAATCCCTTTCCTTCATCCCAGGTTGTAAATGTGCTGTCGAGCACTACACTGTCAAGTTTACCTGTAGCGCTATCCTGGTATACCCAATAACTACCCGCTTTAAAGTTGAAATAGGCTTTAAACTCATCGGGGGTTAAAACTACTTTGGGCTTGTCGTTTTTTGGGTCGGTGCAATTATTTTTTCTGCATTTTGATGAGGTACAAACAAAACCACATATCAAAAAGAGAAATAATAGTTTTACGAATTTCATGGTTTCATTTCTTTAATTGCTAAAACAAGTTTAGCAATAAGATTTTGAAAACGATGTTAAGGAGAAAATTATTTTACAAAACATGTTGCGTTGGTTTAAGCGAGGCACCGTCTCCTTGGTATCCTTGCCGGCATCTTGCAAAAGTTTGTATTCAGGAGCCAGGTTAACTAAATACCAGCCTCCTTTTATGGTGCCATCAAATGTTGCTTTTGAGCCTTTTTTATTTCCGCTGTGTTATTTGGAAATAATCCATTCTATGCACAGCGGTTCTTCCTTACCCTTCCCGTGAAATAGAGCTCCTATTTACGGCGGCATGCCAAAACATCGTATTACGCCACGTATACTTTTTACAACGACCGGCTCATTGAATTCAGTTATGGATTCGATTATGAGTAGTGACAACATTTTATAAAGAAGCCCTGCATTTATCAAAGGGCAATTCTCCCCTCGTTGAATGAGGGTTACAATACTTTTCTTATTTTCGCATGAAACAAATAAACGGCCGGGGCGTATGTTCGCCTCAGCATGAATGATAGAAGTATTTTCCTTTACCCCTTTCATCTAACCTATGAAACTGATCGAGTTTTTGCAGCAACCCTGGCCCTGGTATGTATCCGGTGTGCTCATCGCTTTGGTAATGGTATTGCTTATTTATTTCGGAAAGAAGTTTGGTTTCTCGTCGAACCTGCAAACTATATGCGCCATATGCGGAGCCGGAAAAGTAGTGCCGTTTTTCAACTACGACTGGAAACGGGAAAGCTGGAACCTGCTGTTTCTGGTGGGTGCCGTGGCCGGCGGCTTCATTGCCCGGCAGTACCTGGCTTCACCGCAGCCGGTGCAAATATCCCCATCTACCATTGCCGATTTACAACAACTTGGTTTTACTGCACCTGCCGATTTGCAGCCCGATGAACTGTATGGTATGGAAGCATTCAAGCAACCGAAAACGGTATTTCTTTTATTTGTCGGGGGCCTGCTCATAGGCTTTGGCACACGCTGGGCCGGTGGCTGCACCTCAGGACATTCCATCAGCGGTCTCAGCCATTTGCAGCTCCCATCCCTTATTGCGACCATCGGGTTTTTCATCGGAGGGCTCATCATGACCTGGCTTATTTATCCTCTAATTTTTTAACGCATGAAATCACTGAAATATATTCTTACCGGCATTCTGTTTGGCATCGTCATGGTGAAATCGGAAGCGATGTCGTGGTTCCGTATACAGGAGATGTTCCGCTTTCAGGCCTTTCACATGTACGGCATCATTGGCACCGCGGTGGTACTGGGAATCATAGCGGTTGCCATCATTAAAAAGGTGAATCTGAAAGACAGCGAAGGGAACCCGATTCAGTACCACGAAAAAGACAAAACTTTCTGGCGTTATATACTGGGAGGTACGCTGTTTGGATTGGGCTGGGCCTTAACCGGAGCCTGTCCCGGCCCGCTGTTCGTGATTCTTGGATATGGATACCTGCCGGTGGCGATTGCCATCGCGGGTGCTATTCTGGGAGCTTTCTTCTACGGAGCACTCCGCGAAAAACTACCGCATTTGCACTTGTCAATTGGCGCAGTTCAAATTGATCAGTGCAGCTCGCGTTCGAAAATTCTGCCATGGCTTCGCGGTTTTACTTCTTCAGGGGTGCCTTCGTATACAATGGTACCGCCTCGCTACCGCCTTCGGTCAGATCAATGATATGGTCACCCGCTACTTTGATCACATCCATGTTGTGTTCACGATCACCAACCGGTATTGCGCTTATCTGCCAGTTTCATAACACATCAGCCAGCATAGCCATCGCCAAAATGCAGACCGGTGGTGGGTTCATCGAGGATGTAAAAAGTTTGTCCGGTATCTTTTTTACTGAGTTCGGTAGCCAGCTTTACGCGTTGCGGTAGCTTCTCGCTCAGGGTGGTACTTGCTGACCCAGGGTGATGTAATGCAAACCTACATCATGCAGGGTTTGAATTTTACGCAGTATATGCGGCATGTTCTCGAAGAAAAGTACGGCTTCTTCAATACTCATATCCAGCACATCGCTGATGGTTTTGCCCCGGTATTTTACTTCCAGCGTTTCCCGGTTGTAACGTTTGCCATTGCAGGTTTCGCAACGTACATATACATCGGGAAGAAAATTCATCTCGATCTTTTTCAGTCCGCCCCCTTCGCAGGTTTCACAACGTCCGCCTTTCACATTGAAGGAGAAACGTCCGGGTTTATAGCCACGAATTTTCGCTTCCGGCAGTTCGGCAAAGAGGTTCCGTATATCCGTGAACACGCCCACATAGGTGGCCGGATTGCTGCGGGGGGTGCGGCCGATCGGGCTCTGATCAATTTCAATGACCTTGTCGATATGTTCAATGCCTTTGTGTGATTTGTATTTCAGCGGTCGCTTCAGGGCATTGTAAAAATGACGGTTCAGAATGGGGTAGAGGGTTTCATTGATGAGGGAAGATTTGCCGCTCCCACTCACGCCGGTGACGCAAATGAACATACCCAGCGGGAACGAAACATTTACATTCTGTAGGTTGTTCCCGGTGCATCCTTTCAGCTCAAAGAATTTTCCGTTGCCTTTGCGCCGGGTGGCCGGCACAGCAATCTCCCGTTCTCCGTTGATGTATTTCGCGGTAAGGGTATGACTCTTGATGAACTCATGGGCCGGGAGGTTGGCCACCACATGTCCGCCATGGATACCGGCTCCGGGGCCTATGTCGAGCACATGGTCGGCTTCCACAATCATGTCCTTATCATGCTCCACCACCAGCACGCTGTTCCCTATATCGCGCAGGGCTTTCAGGGATTTAATGAGGCGCACGTTGTCGCGCTGATGCAAACCAATGCTGGGCTCATCCAGGATGTACATCACGCCCACCAGTTGCGAACCGATCTGTGTGGCCAGACGGATACGCTGAGCCTCACCGCCACTCAGGGTTTTCGAAGGGGCATTGAGGGTGATGTAATGAAGTCCTACATCGATGAGAAACTGAATGCGCGACCGGATTTCTTTGAGGATCTCGGTGGCGATCATCGCATTGCGGGCATCAAATTTTTCGTCCAGTGTATCCACCCATTTCTTCAGTGCGCTGATTTCCATCATGGCGGCTTCGGCAATGTTTTTTTCGTCGATCTTAAAATACAGACTTTCCTTTTTTAGTCGGGTGCCTTCGCAGGCCGGGCAGGGCGCCACGCTTGCAAATTCTTCGGCCCATTGGGCTAAACTGTCGCTGGTGGCTTCCTGCAATTGCTTTTGCAGCATATGGATCACGCCTTCAAACGACACCGAATAAGTTTGCTTGTGTCCGGAAGCGAATTCCTGTTTTACTTCAAAGGTTTCATTACTGCCATGCAGTATGATATCCAGGGCTTCTTTGGGGATCTTCGAGATCGGGTCGGCCAGTGAAAATTTAAATCGCTTGGCAATGGCTCGCAGTTGCTGGAACGTCCAGTTTTCCCGCACTTCTCCCAGCGGAATAATACCTCCCCGGTTTATGCTTACGGACGTGTCCGGGATTACCTGTTTGTCGTCGATGGTGGCCACTTCTCCCAGTCCGTTGCAGGCGGGGCAGCTGCCGTAAGGTGAGTTGAACGAGAAGGTATTCGGTTGCGGGTCGTCGTAGGCAATGCCGTTTTCCGCATCCATCAGATTTTTACTGAAGAAGCGCAGTTTATGCGTATTCTGGTCCATCACCGTGAAGGTGCCGTTACCCATCTTGAGGGCCTTGCGTGAGGATTCGGTGAGGCGAAGCCGATATCGATATCGTGAATTTTATACCGGTCCACCTGCATCTTGGGTTTCACATCCAGGATCTCCCCATCCACCCGCACCTTGCTGAATCCCTGTTTGCGCACCTGTTCAAAGAGCTCCCGGTAATGGCCCTTGCGTCCTTTCACCACCGGGGCCAGCAGGGCTATCTTTTTGTTTTTATAATCTCCGTAAATGGCCGCGATGATCTGATCCTCGCTGTAGCGTTCCATCTTCTCTCCGCTGATATAGCTGTAGGCATCACCGCAGCGTGCGTAAAGCAAACGCAGGAAGTCGTAGATCTCGGTTATGGTACCTACGGTGGAGCGCGGATTCTTGCTCACCGTTTTTTGTTCGATGCTGATCACAGGACTTAGTCCTTCGATCTTATCTACATCGGGGCGTTCCATATCGCCGATGAACTGACGGGCGTAGGCGCTGAAGCTTTCCATGTAGCGACGTTGTCCTTCGGCATAAATGGTGTCGAATGCCAGGGATGATTTCCCGCTCCCACTCAAACCGGTGATCACCACCAGGCGGTTGCGGGGAATGTTAACACTGATGTTTTTTAGGTTGTGTTCGCGGGCACCGATCACCTCAAGTACACCCTCTTCAACCCATGCGGGTGTTGGTTTATTCTGTGCTGCTGCCGTTGTCACGATTCGTTTGAATTATAGGGAATAAGAAATGTAATAAAACTTTCAAAAATAACGCTTCGGGGTGGCTT
>JBGAVF010000222.1:0-5150 GCA_044228315.1 Bacteroidia bacterium
ATACAATTCTTCGAAGCTTGCCATGTCGCTACCTGAATAGATAGACTGACCTTTCTTGTTTTGCTCCCAGTCAAAATCCTCGGCAGTAGCGGCTGTAGAGGTTTTGATAGCAGCAATGATTTGCTCAGACTCAGAGTTGTCGTCCAGGAAACTTTCTTTCTCCGGGGCGCCACTCTTAGCTTCTAACAGTTCTTCGTTAGGAAGCGTGTTGTTATCGGTATTTTCTGTCATAACTTAAGGGCGGCAAATGTAATATATTATTTCCAACCAAAAAAGCATCAAAAACGTGTTTTTTTAGGCTTTCCGAACCGGTGACAGCATAAAAAACTCCGGTCGGGAAACGGCCGGAGTTTTTGACTGTGGGTACTATTTATAAGGAGTGATTACCCGAAGATGTTCTTCAGGGTATCCATTATTCCCCCCGACGTATTGCCATTGTTGTTCTGGGAACCGTCGTTGCCGGTGAATAACCCGGTAATCTTGCTGAGGTCGATCTGTCCGCCCCCGGTAAGCTGACTCAGGATATTGGAAAAATCGATGCCCCCGGTCTTGCCCCCGCTGAGCTGGTTAAAGATGCCGTTGATATCAAAACTCGGGTTGTTGGGGTCGTTGGTTTGTGAAACCAGCTTCTGGATTACCGTGGGCAGCAGGTTACTAACCACATTGGCCGCAGCGCCCTGGTTCAGTCCGAATTTACTCATTAATGAGCTGATAATGTTTCCACTGATGCCGTTCACCACCGGATTGGAAGCTACATCGCCCCCCTGTCCTCCGATCAGTTTCAGCACATCGGAAAGATTTCCGGCCGAGATCTGCTGTTTTATGCCATCCATAATGCCGCTGGTGGCGTGTTCAATCACGGCATCGTTCTGTTCATTGGGTACGTCGGGGTTGTTCACTACCACGTCCTGTGCATTTTCGGTTACAAGTTTCAATAAATTTTCAAGCATACGTGTTGTTTTGTTAATAGGGTAGAATTGATATTCAAAGATACCATTTCGTCCATGGTTCTAAAATTAAACTTCAAATCCATTTTTAAAAGTGTCATTTTTGCACCCCATTCATTATGCAGCTAACCGACACACAATGGAATGCTTTTCAACGGCTTTCCTTCGCCCTACAACATATTCCCGAGAGTTTGCTCCGTCAGGCATCTCTAAAAAACCCCTGGTTTGAACCCCATCTTATACAGCAGGCTGCCGGCGCCTGGTGCGCCCTTCTCAACCGCGATGCAATGGACGCCTGGCTCAAGCCGTATACAGCATCAAAAACCGTAAAACGCATCGGCATCATCATGGCCGGCAACATTCCTATGGTGGGCATGCACGATCTTATCAGTGCGGTGGTTACAGGGCATCAGGTGGTGGTGAAGCTCTCTTCCGACGATTCCCTGCTGATGCAATACGCCATTGATGCCCTGAATGAAACAGGTGAACCAAAGATTGAGGTAGTAGAGCGCCTGAACCATGTGGATGCGGTGATCGCTACCGGCAGCAACAACACGGCCCGCATCTTTGAATCCTATTTTAGTCATATTCCCCGTGTGATACGTCGCAACCGTACCTCCATTGCCGTGCTTACCGGCAACGAAACACCCGAAGAACTCAAGGAACTCGGAAAGGATATATTCACCTACTTCGGATTGGGATGCCGCAATGTATCGAAGGTGTTTGTGCCGGAAGGGTACGACTTCGCCGGTTTGTTTGAAGCCGTATATTCCTTTGGCGAGGTCATCAACCATAACAAATACGCCAACAACTACGAGTACAACCGGGCTATTTATTTGCTCAACAGCGAACCTTTTCTCGACAATAACTTCCTCATGATTCGCCGCGATCCCGTTTCCCTGCATTCTCCCCTGGCCGTACTTTATTACGACTACTATATATCAATGGAGGAAATGATTCGTTTAGCCAAAGACAAGGACGAGGAAATTCAGTGTGTGGTATGCCGGAACAATCCGGGATTTGCCCGCGCCGTACCTTTTGGCAAAAGCCAGGAACCGGCATGGAACGATTACGCCGACGGGGTCGACACCCTTGCTTTTCTGACGTCTTTATCCTGAGAAAACCTATTTTTGAAATTCCGGTGATGAAAAAACGACGTATTGTAGTTACAGTTCTGGCGCTGACTTTGTTAACGCTGGTATTTGTGCTGGTGTGCAACAGCATTGTGGAACGTTCGGCCCGGCCCGGCATTTACGCCTCACTCGATTCCCTGCCATCGAAAAAAGTGGGCTTGCTTTTGGGCACGTCTCCATACCTCGGCAATCTGTATTTCAAATACCGGATCGAAGCGGCAGCCACCTTGTTTCACACCGGTAAAATAAAGCACCTCATTGTAAGTGGCGACAACCACACCGAAGGGTACGATGAAGCCACGGCCATGAAGAAAGCACTCATCAATGCCGGTGTACCCGATTCCTGTATCACCCTCGACTACGCCGGTTTCCGCACCCTCGACAGCATCATACGCTGTAAGGAGGTGTTTGGTCAGGATGAGTATGTGGTAATAAGTCAGGAGTTTCATAACGAACGGGCTCTGTTCATTGCCGGCGCCTATGGCATCAAGGCGGTAGGGTTCAATGCCCGCAGCGTGGATGCCTCCTATGGTTTCAAAACCGAAGCCCGGGAATACCTGGCCCGGGTAAAATGCATTCTCGATATTTACCTGTTACATACCCGTCCCCATTTTCTGGGCGATAAAATCCATCTGAACGTATAACCTATGCGCTATATATTTATTGTTTTCCTTTTCGTACTCGCTCTCAGTTCCTGCAAGCGAAACTTCCTGCCTAAGGAAAGAGGCTACTTCCGCATCGAACTGCCCCAGCATGCCTACCGTACTTTCGACAGTACCGGCTGTCCTTTCACCTGCTCAATACCGGTATACAGCATAATGCAGCCCGATATGGAACCGGGAGCCGGCAAGTGGTGGATGAACCTGCAGTTTCCTACCCTGCAAGCTACCCTTCACCTGAGTTATAAGGAGATCACTGCCGATTCCATACTCGCCAATGCTATTGAAGATTGCCATAAACTTACCTACAAGCACATTGCCAAAGCGGAAGACATCATTGAGAACGAGATCAGCAATTCGAACGGGGCCAGTGGTATGCTGTACGAGCTGAACGGAGAAACGGCCTCAGGTATGAACTTCTATGTCACCGATTCGGTGCATCATTTCCTGCGCGGAGCCCTGTACTTCAATGCCAAAACCATCCCCGACTCGCTGGCGCCCGCACTTAATTTCTTAAAACAGGATGTGAAGAACCTTATCGCCACCCTTCGCTGGAGAAAGTCATGAAACAGATACATCCTTCCGTTTTTGTGGCACCCAATGCTACCCTCACCGGCGATATACAGATCGGGGCCGGCAGCAGCATATGGTTCGGTACGGTGATCCGTGCCGATCGTGATGCCGTGGTAATAGGAGAGGGCACTAACATACAGGACAATTGCGTGGTGCACGAAGATCCGGGATGTCCGGTACACCTGGGCAACCACGTAGTAGTGGGCCACCGGGCCATCATTCACGGCTGCCGCATCGATGATCATTCATTAATAGGCATGGGGGCCATTGTGATGAACCGGGTTCGCATCGGGAAGTATTGCATAATTGGCGCCGGTGCGGTGCTTACGGAAGGGATGGAAATTCCCGACTATAGTCTGGTGCTGGGCGCCCCGGCCCGCATCGTAAAGCAGGTGACCGAAGCACAGATGGAAGGCATACGCCAAAGTGCCCTGTCGTATAAAGCCCTGGCTCAAAGGTATATGAACGGGGAGTTCAGTTAAGGCCACGGCCGTTACTTCCGTTCAATGAGGCCTCGTTCGTAGGCAAAGTTCATCAGTCCTACTACGCTCTTGGAGCCCGTTTTCTTGAAAATATTCTTGCGGTGAGTTTCTACGGTGCGTTCACTGATGAAGAGTTTATCAGCGATCTCGGCATTGGTAAGTTCGGCGCCAATCATCTTAATGATCTCCAGTTCCCGCTTGGTGAGGTCTACCGAGTCATCTTCCCTGTTTTCGGCAGCCCCTGCTTTCATCAGCGTTTCAATGATCTCATCGCTGAAGAAGAGTCCCCCGCCCCAGATCTTCTCCAGGGCCTGCAGCAGTTCTTTCTTTCCGGTATTCTTCAATATATATCCGTTCACCCCGTTGTTGATCATCTCGTTCACCTTGGCTTTCTCGTTGAACATGCTCAGCACCAGTATCTTCATGTTCGGGTATTTGGTTTTGATCACCTTGGAAAGTTCAATGCCCGACATGCCCGGCAGGTTTATGTCGGTAATCACAAAGTTTATGGAAGGGGTATTCTTCAGTGCCTCCAGGGCCAGCTCTGCGTTGGTTGCCTCGGCTACTATCTCAATGCCGGGTTCATTCTTCAGCAACATCTTCAGCCCGTCGAGCAGCATCACATGGTCGTCGATCAATAAAAGTTTTATGGGTTGGTTCATTCCGTTCGGTGTTCTTGGCTTCGGTGTAACATAAGAAGCTGTTACCCAAAAATGACAAATTATTTTACAAACTTAAAAACAAATTAATACTTTCTATGTAATTTTGTAAATATAACACGAAACTATTATCCATGTCCAAACCGATTAAAAATTTACAGGATGTTTGGGAAGACAGTACTCCATTCGATGCATTGAAGCTGCAGTTTGGTTTAAAGAATAACGACATCGTAAAATTTATTGTAAACCGAAATCCCATCAGCCTTACGCTGCGTCTGTTGTCACTGGTATCGTACAAAGTGAAACGGATCTTCAGCAGCAAGAACGAAGAAGAAATAGACGCGGTATAACAGCCGCGTTTTTTATTTAGCAGGAAACAGCTGTTCCAGTTTTTTGTAGCGGTAATCAAATATCTCGCTTACCTTTTTTCCCACCAGCAGTGTATTAATGATATCGCCGAAGAACCCTCCGGGTACTTTGTAATGAATGATATCATCCATTTGCACACCGCCTTCCACAGCTTTTAAAAAATGTTTGTGATGCCACAGGCTGTACGGGCCGAAGCGTTGCTCATCCACAAAATATTCATGTTCCTTTACATGGGTGATCTCGGTGGTCCAGGCTACGGGTATGCCCCACAACGGCTTTACCGTATAGCTTATAATAAGCCCGGCATACACTTTCGCCGGCAGGTTGG
>JBGAVF010000223.1:0-5122 GCA_044228315.1 Bacteroidia bacterium
CAGAAAGATGTTTTACAGCTGATTAGTACCCTCAGGTACCGGGAGGGTAAACGACAGGTGATGACCTTTTAAGGAAGGTCATTAAACGAGATGACGGAAGTGTGTGAAAGGAAAGGAATCGTTACAGATTCATCAGTATCTCAGCCGCTTTTTCCAGGGTTTCATTGTCCTTGGCAAAACACAGCCGAAGTACCTTGTTGTCGCTGTTGTTATGATAGAAAACGGATATCGGTATGGAAGCCAGTTTGTGCTCTTTGGTGAGTTGTAAGGCATATTAGGTATCGGGGAGTTCACTGATCTTCTCGTAACTCACACACTGAAAATAGGACCCTCCGCAGGGGAGCAGTTTCAGGCGGCTGCCTTTCATCAGCTTTTTAAAGTAATCGCGTTTTTCCTGATAAAAGGCCGGCAGGTTCAGGTATTCTTCTTCCTTTTTTATGTAGTCGGCCAGGGCATACTGTATGGGGGTATTGGCAGCGAAGGCCATGAACTGGTAGGCTTTGCGAATCTCCCGGGTAATATTCTCAGGGGCCAGGAAGTATCCGGTCTTCCATCCGGTGGTATGGTAGGTTTTTCCAAACGAACTGATGATGATGCTTTGCTGGGCCAGCTTGGGAAAGCGGCACACACTCTGGTGTTCTACCCCGTCGAAGATGATATGTTCATATACTTCATCGCTCAGCACCAGTATGTCACTTTTGTCCACGATCTTCTCCAGTTTCTGCATATCGGCAGCGGTGAGTACTGTTCCGGTGGGGTTATGCGGCGTGTTGATCACGATCATCCGGGTTTTAAAACTCACCAGTTTCTTTACTTCGTTCCAGTCGATGGTGTATTTGGGGTGCTGAAGGCGGGCGTATTTCACAATGCCTCCGGCCAGCTTTACCGATGGGGCATAGGAATCGTAGGCAGGTTCAATAAGGATCACCTCATCGCCCGGAGAAACGAGGGCCACAATGGCGGCATATATGGCCAGGGTGCCACCGCCGGTAATGGTGATCTCTGTATCGGGATTGTACTTCGCGGAATACAGCTTTTCGGTTTTCAGGGCTATTTGTTCCCTCAGCGCCATCACTCCGGGCATGGGGGCGTACTGATTAAATCCCTTGTTCATGTATTTATTCACCAGCGACACCAGGTCCTTGCTGCACATAAAATTGGGAAATCCCTGGGCCATATTCAGCGCATTGTGCTCGTTAGCCAGTTGCGACATCACCGCAAAAATGCTGGTGCCTACACCGGGGATTTTTGATTTGATCAGTCCGTTAAATTCCATGCACGTTTTTTTATTTTAGAAGAAGATCTGACCCCGGAAGAAGAAGGCTCTTCCGCCCAGATAGATATTGCCGGGATATATTACTTCGTTGAAACGGTTGTTGATTACATTGGTATACAACCCAAAGCTATAGCCGTAGGTGCCATACCCGAAGCCTAACAACATGGCCGGGTTCCATACCCGCTTGCCGGGCAGCAGGTAATCCTCAAAATTGAGGTATTCAAACTGGGCCTGGGTAAAAAGGACGTTGAAGAAATGGGCCCGGAGAAACACATCGGGTCCGTATTGCCAGTACGATTGCTGACGGGAAGATATGCTCAGTAGCTGCAGTCCTGCTCCACCTATGAGGTTATTCTTGATCTTATAGCCGGCCTGTGGCGATAACTGAAAAAAGGTATAGCCCCCGTAGAAGGTCAGGCCCAGGTTGCCTCCGTATACCATGCGCTGCTTCACCTGGTCCCAGTCAACCGCTGGCTTTTCTGGTGGTGCAGGGGAGAGAGGTGTGGTCACGTCGTCGGAGGTGCTGTCGGCATCATTTCTGATTTGGGCAGACGCAACAGTGCCTGACAACAGGAAGAAGAACAGCCAGAAAAGGGTTCCCGGTTTCATAATGCAATTTTAGTTTAAAATGGGTTATTTAGATGGATTTTATCTCAATTAGTTTTAAACAGTTAACGCTCAGAAAGTAAAATTAGTGGGCCATTTAACTCTTTTTTTTAGCCGGATGTTTGATTTTTAGATGTAAAACCCCTTACTTGCTTAAAAATTATTTAACCAACGTTTAATCCAATACCATGAAACGCATTTTAACCTTTCTCGTTGTCGCTACTGCACTCACGCTTGTAATACAATCGTGTAAAAAGAAAAGCACAACAACTACTACAACCCCTCCGGCTGCCTTTATGGCTTCCACTACTCCATCCAATCGTGTGGCTGTGCTTGAAGACTTTACCGGTGTTCGCTGTGGTTATTGCACCGACGGCCACGTAAGAGCTAAAGCCGTTCAGGATGCCAATCCGGGCAAATTCATCATCATTGCTACCAACGCCGGTTCGTATGCAACCCCACAGAACGGCTGGGCTGATTTCACTACTGTTCAGGGAACAGCTATAAACAATCAGGCCAAACCGGCCGGATATCCTGCAGGAACCATGAACCGTATGCCTTGCGCCACTCTGGGAGTTACACCTATGAACGCTTCGTTAAGTACCATTACTATGGACCGCGGTCAGTGGGCTAAAGCCGCCGCCGCTGTTATGGCTACTCCGGCTCCTGTGAACATTGGTGCTTCCGCAACCTTCGATGCCGCTTCCCGCAAGCTTACTGTAAAGGTTGACCTTTACTACACCGCTGCTGAATCCTGAAACAACATCAACGTAGCTTTGTTGCAAAGCAAATTGCTGGCTACCCAGTCGAACTATACTGCCGGACAACCTAACCCAACTCCAAACTACGAAGAGAACCACGTATTGCGCGACATGATCACTTCAGGCAACTTTGGTGAAGCCATCACTGAAACGCAAGCCGTTGGTACCAAGATCAGCAAAACCTATACATACACCGTACCGAACGACTATCACGGAACTACCGTGAATGGTGGTGGTGCTGTTGTTATTGCAAATTGCAGTGTAGTGGTTTATGTATCTCGCGGAACCCTCGACATTCTGAACGCCATCGAAATTCCAATCAAGTAATTTCTGAATCAGATATTTATAAGGATCCCTCATACCGAAAGGTGTGGGGGATTTTTTTTTGATGGTCGATGGTAGGTGGTAGGTGGTAGATGGTAGGTGGTAGGTGGTAAATGGTAGGTGGTCGATGGTAAAAAGTGAAGAGTAAAGCGTAAAGCGTGAAGAGTGAAGTGCAAATGATGCTAATTCTTTACCTTAACCTTTACCTCAACCTTAATCTATCCTAAACTCTAAACTTATTTGGTAAAGAGTAAAAGTAAACTGATTCCCCGTTTCGAGTATTTTTAATTCCCCTCGACCTTTGCCTTAACCTTTACCTCAACCTTAATCTATCCTAAACTCTAAACCCTAAACGTCTAAACTTTTTTGGTAAAGAGTAAAAGTAAACTGATTCCCCGTTTCGGGTATTTTTAATTCTTAATTTTTCATTCTTAATTCTCTCGACCTTAACCTTAACCTTTTCTAAACACTAAACCCTAAACATCTAAACTTATTTGGTAAAGAGTTAGAAACTAAATGGAAACTGGTTCCCTGATCCGGGAATTCTTCATTCTACTTCTTCTTCCAGCGTTCCAGTTTGGGGATGGCCCGGGTGGCCAGCCAGGCAAAAACACCGTTCATGCCGCCTTTCTTCATTTCCTGAATGCAGAAGGCCTGCATCTTTTCAGCAGTATCCACTTCAGGGGGCGATAGAAAAGCACCGTTGGCATAGCACATGGAACAGTACATGGTACTGATGCTTCCGTCTTTTTCGGTTCCTCCGCCGTTTTTGTCTTTTTTCAGCGGGTATCCGCAGCTCTGGCAAAATTTATATTCTTTCATGAGAAGGTGAGATTATGTTGTAATGAAATGCATTTCAAAAGTACGGAATCTCCCGGGTTGGCTGATCACATGGCCTAATTGATAATTTCTCCGTTCTGGTTTGCTACCTTTTCCCGGAACTTCTGAATTTCTTCGGGGGATTGCCGGGCCCAGTCGGTCACTTCTCCGATTATTTTCAGCGGGGCTTCCGATCGATAGGAGCGGGAAGGGTTACCCGGAAATTTCTTGTCGGTAAGGTTTGGGTCATTTTCAAACGGGCCGGTGGGTTCAACAATATATACCCGTTCCTTTCCATCACCTTTGGCCAATGCAGCGGCAAGGCCTGCGCCGTGCAGCAGGGCCGTGAAGTAGATATGATTCATTTTCAGTTCCGCCTTGTAATTGGAGTTGCCCCCGGCCAGCAACAGTTCACCCACTGCCAAATCGGCTTTTGTGCCATGATAAAACGGACCGTTGTCGGCCGGATGCAGCCGGTATGAATTGGCCAGATCCGCATTTTCTTTTGCTTTGTCGGGGCGGCTTACTGCTTCATAACACGTAGCAATACCTGCATAAAGGGCAGGGTAGGCGCTGATAACCGTGCTGTCGTGAATTTTTAAAGCATGGGCCAAAGAAGTTTCCAGCCAGTTCAATTTGCCGGAAACGGTTTCCTGATGCCGGGCTACATAATAGGCCGCGAGAAATTTCTCAAAGTCATTTTGAGCTTCGTCCCAGCCCTGCATAAAAAGTGTAGCTGCTTCTTCGGGTTTGCCTGCATCTTCCATGGCCATGCCCTGCAGGCAACATTTAACTACCGGATTGAAAGGTGAAAATTCCATATTCTTAAAGTGGTGTCTTCTGGTTTTAAAATGTATTTGTCATCGTTGTGCCTGTATAAAGAAGGTACGGTTCCGGGCCTTGCGTCCGATACCTATCGGACCGGGCGGGTTTCAGAGCATCCGCCTGAGGCGGACACAAAGCTGCAAGTTTGCACAGCCTGCCCCGGTTTCACATCGGGGTCAGTCCGACTGATTCAAAATCCATATTATGTGCTCTTTTTCTCATCTTTCAATCATTTGTTCAACTCTAATGTCTGTGAATGTTAAGTCACTTTCGACTGGGTCTTTTCTGTATGATAAAGAAAAGAAATAACGATATGGTGAAATACTTGTATTTTCAAATGGTCTAAACTCTAATATTCTATTTAAGTATACTGTAAGCTCCCCATTCTTAGTACAGAACAAAAGTAGACATTCTTTCATTTAGTTATAGTTTGTTCTTCCCTCTGTGCGTAGTGGAGCGAAGGCGTAGCCGAAGCGGAACGGAGCACAGAGGGAAGAAGAGGCAATTTTTT
>JBGAVF010000224.1:0-5046 GCA_044228315.1 Bacteroidia bacterium
GTTTGAATTTATGAAGACGGAGATCGCCCGCGGTCGTCAGGTTTATGTGGTGTATCCTCTCATTGAGGAAAGTGAAAAATCGGATTTGAAAAACCTGATGGAAGGATACGATCTTATTGAAAAATATTTTCCGCGACCAACCTATCGTATCAGTATTGTACATGGCAAACTGCCTCCAAAGGAAAAGGAACTGGGTATGGAATGGTTCATTAAAAACGAAACGCAGATCATGGTAGCCACCACTGTAATTGAGGTGGGAGTGAACATTCCGAATGCCTCCATCATGATCATTGAAAATGCCAACCGCTTTGGTTTATCGCAGCTGCATCAGTTGCGCGGACGGGTAGGCCGGGGCGCCGAGCAAAGCTATTGCATACTCATCACCGACCACAAGTTGTCGCAGGATGCCCGCACACGTATCGATACCATGTGCCGCACCAACGATGGCTTTGAAATTGCGGACGTGGATCTGAAGTTACGCGGTCCGGGCGATCTGCAGGGCACACGTCAAAGCGGAGTACTTGATCTGAAGCTGAGTGATATTGCCCGTGATCAGGAGCTGGTAAAGATCACCCGCATGGAGGCTTCTGAAATTATGGAAAAAGACCCTTTGCTGGCACAACCGGAACATCAGGCATTGGGTGAATATATGAAACAACAGGTACACAATACCGTGTGGAGCCGTATATCCTAACGATATAGCAGCAGACCGGAAATTCCGGTGGAACGGAAAATAAAGAATGGAATTGACTTCCTAAATATTGTTCGGATTCAGTGCCCCTTCTCCCCTGCCGATCTTCTTGCCTTTTTCCGGTGCTTCGCCCAGCAAATGCTGTTGGGTAGCTTTTGTATCGATCATGTAATGATTCTGGGAGATTACACTGTGGCGGTCGATCTTGCTCGGGCCTTCGATTACCCAGTCGCTGGTATGTTTTTTATCGAAACGGCATTCGTTACAGATAAACTCTTCCACCTCACCATACGCATCTTTACGGGCCGTTACACGTAAAATCTCCTCGCCCTGATACCACAAACGTACCTTACCACTGCACTTGGTGCAGTTGCGGTGTGCTTCAACCGGCTTGGTGAACCATACCCGGCTCTTGAAACGGAACGTTCGGTCGGTTAAGGCTCCTACAGGGCATACATCGATCACATTGCCGCTGAAGTCGTTATCGATCGATTTCTCAATGTAGGTGGATATCTCTGATTTGTCGCCCCGTTCGATTACCCCGTGAAAACGTCCGTTGGTGATCTGTTCACAGGTTTTCACACAACGGTAGCAAAGGATGCAACGGTTCATGTGAAGTTTTATCTTGTCGCCGATATCGATCATATCGTAGGTGCGGCGCTCAAATTCGTAACGTGTTTTTTGCTTGCCATGTTCATAGCCCAGATCCTGCAAGTGGCATTCACCGGCCTGGTCGCATACAGGGCAGTCGAGCGGATGGTTGATAAGCAAAAACTCTACCACCCCGGCCCGAGCTTCTTTCACTTCAGGAGAAGTTTTGTTACGCACCACCATACCGTCCATCACCGTTGTTTTACAACTAGGCACCAGCTTCGGCATAGGTCTTGGGTCCTTGGCACTGCCGGCTTCCACTTTCACCAAACAGGTACGGCAAAAACCGCCGGTACCTTTCAGTTTGCTGTAATAGCACATGGCAGGAGGTACAATATCGCCTCCGATCATGCGGGCTGCCTGAAGAATGGTTGTGCCGTCGGGCACCTCAAATTCAATATCGTCAATTGTAATCTTTGCCATGATGATTATTCTTCCCGAACTGTAATTCGGTGCACAAAAGTATGAAAATCCCCGTGGTTATTTCTCTGACGCAGGTTTGATTTTGGGCTTTTTTGCCCACTTTTTTCTGAACGTTTTGCTAAAACACCTCACGAATGACCACTAATTCGGTATCACTGCATTTATACACATTATATTTTTCATGATCGCCCCCGCTCACAGAATAAACCAACGGCTTGTTTTCCCACTTCTCCTCACCGGCTTCTTCAAAATAATACCTGCCGGTGTGCTGCATCATTTCCTTGGTAAGCAAGGCCGGGTTGTACCTGCCATAAAACAGCACATAAATGTAAGGCATAAGCAACCCATGTTCACTTTTCAGATTCGTATTCACCGTCACTTTCTCATACCCCGTCCCTTCTTTCTCCAGATATTGAAACACCTCTTTTATTCCGGCATGAAAAACGGTACGGGAATCGGAAGCATATTTGCCAAAATAATAATTTGAAAAATGAAGGGTTTGCACAAGCAAAACAGCTACTAATATCCATTGAAAAGTTTTGGCATTTTTCAATGCCTGCATTATAAAACAAATGCCGGCCACTCCCATAATGAGCATAAGCAGAAAGCCATGCAACGTGCGCAACGTAGTGTAGGTATGAAAGGTGACCGATGCCGGAACGGGGAATAAAAAAAGAAAAGCGGCCAGTGATAACGCCGTTTTGCGCTCCATAAAATCGATACGGCCAAAGCATACTCCCAATACAGCGGCAATGCCTGCGTAACAGAAAAATGCCAGCACCTCGGGGATTGCCCCATAGCCGGGCACATGATGCGAGACAAAGGTATCGCCTCCTCCGAAAAAGAAGAACGGAGTGAAATACTGGATATACCGCTTGACAAATCCTGTTACCGGATTTTCACCGGTAGAGGCAATGGAAATGTTGTCGAACCGGGCATTGTAGATCTCGGGATAGCGCAACGACAAATAAAATACCGGTGCAATGCACAACAGAAACAAAATGGCTCCCGGCAACATGTTCCAACGGAGTTGCTTCCAATAAATCAGTACCATAATTCCACACCAGGCAGGGAAAAACAACTTCATCACCGGATAGGAATATACCACCATAACACCCGCTAGAGCAGCCAGTAAAAAACGCAGTACCGAAGGTGACTTCAGGGCACTGTAAAATGTGTTCAGAAACCAAAGCAGCATGAACGGCACAATGGAAGGCGGTATGGCCCAGCGTGAGGTAGTGATCATGACCGGAGCTACCGCCATGCAAAGGGCTCCGAGTAAAGCGATGGGTTGGGAACCGAAAATTCGATATATGAGCCGGTAAAAAAGATACACCGATGCAATGCCCATTAAGGCCACCGGTAAGCGCACGGCAAATGGTGTCAATCCAAAAACTTTTACGAAAGGAATGGTCAAATATGTAAGCACCGGAGATACCCAGTCGCCAAACGATTCGAACATAAGGGGCATGAATACACCATGATGATCGTGAAAATTGATGGACATGCACCACGCGTCATACCCGTTCACCAGTTCATCGGTGGAGAGGACGGGTGGGATTTCTGAAAGATGAAGGAGACGCAGTACCGAGGCCAGCAGCAGTATCAAACATAACGGCAGCCATTCGGCACGTAACAGTTTCATGCAGCGTATTGATTAGTGCGCTGCCACCAGTTCCTCGAAGTCGGCACGGAAATGGCGAATGGCACTGGCCACCGGCCATGAAGCAGCTTCGCCCAGCGGACAGATGGTCTTCCCGTCTATCTTGGTTTGAATATCCCAGAGGAGGTCGATATCCGATCTCTTGCCATGCCCGTCGGTGATATTGTGAAGCACCTTTTCCATCCATCCGGTGCCTTCACGACACGGGCTGCATTGTCCGCAGCTTTCGTGATGGTAAAAGCGGGCAAACGTGAAGAGATTTTTTGCAATGTTTACTGTTTCATCCATCACAATAAAGCCTCCCGATCCCAGCATGGTTCCGGTGATGAAACCGCCATCGCTCAGGCTTTCGTAACTCATCATGCGGGGTTCCCCGTTCGCTGTTTTCAGTATTAATTCGGTGGGCAGTATGGGTACCGATGAACCACCGGCTACCACCGCTTTCAGTTTGCGGCCCTTCCATATACCACCACAATATTCCTCGCTGTAAATAAATTCTTCTACCGAAACTTTTCCCAGTTCGATCTCGTACACACCCGGCTTATTGATATGTCCGGAGGCAGAGATGAGTTTTGTACCGGTTGACTTCCCTACGCCGATCTGTGCATAGGCATCACCGCCCATTTCAATCACCGGCACCACCGAGGCAATGGTTTCCACATTGTTCACCACCGTTGGGCAACCGTACAAACCGGCTACAGCAGGGAACGGAGGTTTCATACGCGGATTGCCCCGTTTGCCTTCGAGTGATTCGAGCAAGGCGGTTTCTTCCCCGCAGATATAGGCTCCTGCCCCCACATGCATATACAGGTCGAGGTTGTATCCGGTTCCTAAAATGTTCCTGCCCAGGTATCCGGCGGCATAGGCCTCGTCAATGGCCTTTTCCATGATCGGTACTATATACGAGTATTCGCCGCGTATATAGATGTAACTGGTGTTCGCACCTAAAGCAAAACTTGAACAGATCATACCTTCCACCAACAGGTGAGGGTGGCGTTCCATGAGGTAACGGTCCTTGAAGGTACCCGGTTCGCTTTCATCGGCATTACACACGAGGTAGCGGGGCACACCTTCCGGCTTGGCCAGAAAACTCCACTTCATACCGGTAGGGAAACCGGCGCCTCCCCTGCCCCGCAGTCCGGCTTTCTTCACCTCTTCCACAATCGCATCGGGTGTCATGGTTTTAATGGCTTTCTCGGCCATTGCATACCCTCCGTGTTTGCGGTAAACTTCAATGGTATGAATATCTTTTACCGCGTCGTTGGCCAATAATAATTTTTTACCCATGTCTTTCAGTTATCATCGGTGGCAGGCGGGCTGTCACCGTATCATTAATACTATTTATATTTTTCAATATCTACCTTGTCGAAATAGGTAGAATGTTTGGTAGCATCTTTTTTCTCGTTCAGTATGTTCTCTACTTTATCGGTAGTAAGATTCTCATAGTACTGGGCGCCAATCTGCATCATGGGGGCTGTGCCACAGCTACCAAGGCATTCCACACGCTTCAGGGTGAACTTGCCGTCGGCGGTAGTTTGTCCGGCGGTAATGCCCAGCTTCTTTTCAATATATGAAACGATGTCGTCGGCACCGCGCAGCCAGCAGCTGCTGGTATGAC
>JBGAVF010000225.1:0-4927 GCA_044228315.1 Bacteroidia bacterium
AAATTGGTAACAAATTAACCGCTTCCTTCGTTTTAGGTACTTCCCATACATATCTTTGTATTTTCATGAAACATCTACTTACCCTTTGCTTTCTTTTATTGATTGGTGTAGTCAATGCGCAAAATGCCTACAAAATAACGGGAACCGTGCTCGAAGAGGGCTCTAATGCGCCTCTTGAACTCGCTGCCGTAGTGCTTCGTAGTGCCGATAGTACCTATGTTGCCGATGCTATTGCCGATAAGAACGGGAGGTTCCTGCTGTCAAAAATTGCGTCCGGAAAATATTTCATTGAAGTGAATTTTCTGAGCTTTGTAAAATTCTACAGCTCCTGGATCGAGGTATCATCCGATAAAGATATTGGTACCGTTAAAATCACCAAAAGTGCCAACTATGTGAAGGAAGTGAATGTGGAGGCCATTAAGAACGCGGTAGAATTCAAACCCGGTAAAACCGTGTATACTGTGGCCCGGGATGCCACCAATACCGGTCTCAACGGGCTGGAGGTTCTTCGTAAGATCCCCGGCGTTTTCATCGATAATAACGACAATATCACTGTAAGAGGTAAAAGCGGAATACGGATATATATTGATGACCGGCCCTCGGCCATGGCAGCAGAAAGTGCTGCCGATGCCATACGGTTCTTCCCTGCAGGCAGTATTGAAAGTATTGAGATCATCACCAACCCTTCAGCCCGTTACGATGCAGCCGGGGCTGCCGCCATTATCAATGTAAAACTGAAAAAAGAGAAGAAGATGGGTTCTAACGGAAATATAAGCGCAGGTGTAGGTTCGCGTTATGAATTCAGCGGGATCAATAAATTTACAGCTACGGCCAACGGGAACATCCGGCGCAACAAATCGAATTTCTTTTACAATGCTTCAGGGCGTGATTTCGGAACATCTTTCTACAATGAGAATAACCGGTTCGATACATCCGGAGGTTTCTTAAGAAACAGCAGCAACGGAAACAATCATACCAGCATGGGTTTTATCCGTACCGGAATCGACTTCTTTTTGAATGACCGGAATACGCTCGGGATATCCTATTCCCTTAGCGGGAATCAGAATGTTTCCAATTCGAAAGGAAGTTCAAAGAACAATTTTCAGTCGCTCTTCTATCCCGAAACGTCATCTCAAACCGAGAGTAATAGTAAATTCAAATCGCAATCGGTGAATGTGAATTATTTATATAAAACCAAACATGCCGGCGAGGAGATCAGTTTTGATGTTACCCAAAGTACCTTCAGCCGGAAAGGTCTCGACAGTTTAAATTCTACCTTGTTGCTGATCACACCCTTGTCGCAGTATCAGTATACGCGAACGAACGGGACAATTGTGACCAATACCGCTCAGTCTGATTACAGCCGCACACTGAAAGGTTCTGCCAAAATAGAAGCCGGTATAAAGAACAGTTATACAGGGCATAAAAGCATTTTCGACATGCTGAATCTGAAAGGGCAGGAGTGGAATCTTGACTCGCTGCGCAGTAACCGCTTCGATTACTACGAGAATATCAGCGCTGCTTATACGCAATACAGTAATAAATACCATAAATGGGAGTATCAGCTGGGATTGAGAGCCGAATACACCAAGGTAAATTCAAATCTGAATGATGTGAAACAGGAGTACCTGAATTTGTTCCCAACGGTACAACTGGGAAAGAAATTTGAGAACGAACAGGAGTTCTCCTTCAGCTTTAGCCGCCGTATCGACCGCCCGGGCTTTAATCAGCTTACCAATGCCGTTAATTACACCGACCGTTATGTGGGAAACCGGGGTAACCCGAAGCTTCGTCCCGAAATCAGTAACTCATGCAGTTTTGACTATCAGAAAGGCGGATTCGAATCGGAAAAGGACTTGAAACTGAACGCTGTTGGCGCCTCGGCCTATGGCTCGTACGACAAGAACAGTGTTACCTACCTGGTAGTGATCGACACCAACAATGTGGGGTATACCACTTTTGCCAATATCCCTCACAGCTACAGTTTTGGTGGCGATGTGTTCGCCCAGTTCAGCTATGCCCGGATATATAACGGCACCATCAATTTCAGCTCTTCATACAATTACATGAGTGAAACCAGCAAAGGCAATATATATAATGTGTATATGATGAATTCATTTAAGTTTCTGAAGAAACACAGCATTGATGTAAGCGGGTATTATTTCTCACGGTTCCTTACTCCACAAGGCTATGTAAAAGGAAATTATCAGGTGAGTGCTGCCTACAAGTATGTATTTCATAAGACGAATATGAGTCTTACGGTAAACCTGAACGATATTTTCAAAACCGGCAGAATGCAGTACTT
This sequence comes from Bacteroidia bacterium, assembly GCA_044228315.1. Taxonomy (GTDB): domain Bacteria; phylum Bacteroidota; class Bacteroidia; order UKL13-3; family UKL13-3; genus CAINMV01. Next base: position 2,306 of record JBGAVF010000225.1, read on the forward strand.
TGTAAATTCAACCGGATACCGTCTCAATGGTATTTTTCAGTTTGAAACCCGGATGCTTTTTGTTACGTATACATGGAAATTCAGCAGTGGATGGCAGGGAGATGGGAAACGCCGTACCAAAAAGAACGCCAACGATTCGCGTATGGATATGAATAACAACGGAGGCGGGTTCGGCAACGGCAAATAACCGGTTTAATTGAGATGGAAGTTTTGCATTCCCTGTATTATTGCAAAACAATGAAAGGGAATAACAAGTTCCAACACAAAGAGATTCTTTGGATTTTTTTTCTTGCATGCCTGGTGCGTATAGGGTTCATTCTATTGTTCCCCAATGAACAGGTAAGCGATGCATTGAACTATAAAACGATTGCCATTCAATTTGCGGCAACTGGTACCTACTTCAACAACGGGTATTATGCCTATGTGGCCCCCGGATTCCCGGTGTTTCTCAGCATTTTCTACGCATTCGGCAATACCCCTGACCTTTTTATTAAACTAATTCAGGTGCTTATTTCCTCTGGTTCCGTCGTATTACTCTATGCGGTTTGCCAGTCCTTTTTTTCAAAAAGAACCGCATTGCTTTCCGCCTTGTCATTGGCCCTGTATCTGAACCATATTGCGTATTGCAGTCTGCTTCTCACGGAAACACTGTTTACTTTTCTGCTGTTGTTATTTGTATGGTTAGGTACCCGAAAACCATCCGGGGCAATACTTGTATCCGGGGCACTGGTATGGGCTGTCATGATTTTAATAAAACCTCAGGCCATCGTACTTGGCGCTTGTATTCTGCTATTTCATTTGCTTGTACGTAAAATTACCTTACAGAAGGTGGCGTTTCAGACCGCCATTGCCATCCTGCTTGTATGCGGTTGGATGTATAGGAATCAGCTGCGAATGGGTGCATTTATTATCAGCAGCAATGGCCCGGTAAATATGTTTATTGGTAATAACGAAAAGGCCACAGGCAAGTATGAAGAATTCGGCCTGGTGGGGCCCGAAGTTCCGGAAACGGAGCAAATGCACTATTATAGAACCGCATTAAGAGAGCATCCGAAGCCAATGGCAGAAATGCCGGCATTGATGGCCTCTAAATTCTTCTTCTTATTCATCACCGATGCCGAGTCGATTCGTTACTGGATGGTAAATGGATTGCAGGAAGAACAGGATAAGAAATCGCTTCTTGCCTGGAAATGGGTTTTTGATATGGAATATATACTGATTGTATTGGGCTGTGCCTTGGCCATGCTGGGAATGGTCCGGAAGAAATTGGAGGTCTCTTTCCTGTTTTTTCTGCCACTATTGTTTATTGTGGTATTGCAGTTGGTTTATTTCGGGGACCCCCGTTTCCATTTTCCGGCGATGCCCTTTTTACTTCCGGTGGCGGTTTCCGGCTGGGGATATTTCGGCTCACTATTCTGGAAGATTTCGGAGCTGAAGCGGAGGCCTGTTTAGCAATTCCCTATTCATTATATTTGCCGCCGTTATGAACAAAGGACCTGTATCACAATATATTCAGCACCATTACCGTCATTTCAATGCAGCGGCTTTGATGGATGCTGCCAAAGGGTATGAAACCCATTTAATGGAAGGAGGTAAAATGATGATCACCCTGGCCGGTGCCATGAGCACAGCGGAACTGGGCTTAAGTCTGGCCGAAATGATCCGTCAGGATAAAGTACAGATCATAAGCTGCACCGGTGCCAACCTGGAGGAAGACATCATGAACCTGGTAGCCCATTCGCATTATAAGCGGGTGCCAAACTACCGCGATCTGAGCCCCCAGGAGGAATGGGACCTGCTCGAAAATCATTACAACCGTGTAACCGATACCTGCATCCCCGAAGAAGAAGCATTTCGTCGCCTGCAAAAACATATTCATCAGATTTGGAAAGACGCAGATTCAAAAGGGGAGCGTTATTTCCCGCATGAGTACATGTATAAGATGCTGCTGAGTGGCGTACTTGAACAGTATTATGAGATCGACCCGAAGAACAGCTGGATGCTGGCTGCGGCCCAGAAGAACATTCCGATTGTTGTACCGGGTTGGGAAGACAGCACCATGGGTAACATTTTTGCTTCATACGTCATTAAGAATGAACTGAAAGCCACCACCATGAAAAGCGGTATTGAATATATGGTTTGGCTTGCCGATTGGTACCGTAATAACTCATCCGGCAAAGGCGTAGGCTTTTTCCAGATCGGCGGAGGGATTGCCGGCGATTTCCCTATTTGTGTAGTTCCTATGATGTATCAGGATCTGGAATGGCATGATGTTCCCTTCTGGAGTTATTTCTGTCAGATCAGTGACAGCACCACCTCGTACGGCTCTTATTCAGGTGCAGTGCCTAACGAAAAAATCACCTGGGGCAAGCTCGATATTAATACCCCGAAATTTATTGTTGAAAGTGATGCTACCATTGTAGCTCCGCTTATGTTTGCCTGGATACTGGGCTGGTAAGTAACCGCGTAATAATAAGGAGGCCCCGGTGAATCAATACACCGGGGCTTTTCTTTTTGTTATTTTTACGGTCTTTATGAGAACGCATCTACTTTTAATCTCTACCCTCATCGGATTGCTTAGTCATGCCCAGAAAAATCAGCGACAGGCTCCATGGCAACAAC
>JBGAVF010000226.1:0-4924 GCA_044228315.1 Bacteroidia bacterium
GGAGGGACAACTCGGCCATGCGCTGCAAAGATGATTTTTTTTTACGGGTTTTATGGAAACAGGCCTCGCTTCGCATCAAGGGTATAACAAATTTTAAATTACCATAGCCATGAAACGATTCCAATTCCTAATCCCGGCCCTGTTTTTTGTAATGCTTCTCAACGCACAGCCTTTGAAAACCATCAATGCCCGTATCCAGAAAGTGACGGTATATATGCAGGGCGCCCAGTTATTCTATTCCGAAAATGTGCCCATCGCGGCCGGCACCAGCGAGGTGGTGTTCGAGAATGTATCCCCCTATCTTATTGAGTCATCACTGCAGGCTTCCTCCAAAGGCGGGGTGGTGATGGAAGTAAAACATCTGATGCGTTACCAGCAAAAAGTGGTGGTCACCCGTCAGTACGACAAGGAGATAGAAAATGTGCTCGACTCCATGGAAGAGATCAACTACAAAATAAAAGACATCGACAACAAGAGCCGGGTGCTGCAAACCGAAAAAAACATGCTGCTTACCAACCGTATCATTAAAGGAGAACCCCTGCGCGACTCCCTGCCCCTGCTGAAAGAAGGCATGAAGTTTTTGCAGGAGAAACTGAACGAGATATACGAACAGGAGCTGGCCCTGGAACGTAGCAAAGCCAAGGCAACCAAGCTGAGAGACCAGCTGAACAAGCGCTACAATATGCTGCAGTTGCTGCAAAGCGGACAAGCCAATGAAAATGCACAGGTGGCCAAACCGATTCACCAGGTGATCATCACCCTCTTCAATGAGAGTGCTGTGAACTCTCTTGTGTCCTTCAACTACCAGGTGCAACAGGCCGGATGGATCCCTCAGTATGACCTGCAGGCCAACTCAACCGGCAATAACTTACAGCTGAAATATTTTGCCCAGATCAGCCAGACCTCCGGACTTACCTGGAACAACGTACCCCTCACTATAAGTACCTCCAACCCGAACGAGAACACTACCAAACCGGAGCTGAACCCCTGGGTACTGAGTTTCATTGAGTACCGCCGCAACGCGCAGCAGGAGAAGATGTCGAACCGCAAGATGCCTACCATGGCTCCTTCCCGTGCCGGTAGCGTAGACGATGCCCAAACCAGAGCACAAAATGAAGACAAGGAATTGTATGAGGAATACATAAAAGTAACCGAGAACATGATCCGCACTGAGTATGAAATAAAACTGAACTATACCATCACCGACGATGGCAAGGTGAACAAGGTGATGATAAACCAGAAAGAGATCCCGATGTTGCTGGAGTTTGCCTCCGTTCCGAAACTGTGTCAGGATGCCTTCCTCATGGCCCGTGTGGCCGGATGGGAAGACCTGAGCATCATCCCCGGCAACGCCCGCCTGTATTTCGATGGTTCGTACATCGGCGAAATGTTCCTTACCTCCAACACCGTGAACGATACCCTCAGCATTAACCTGGGCCGCGACAAATCCATTGCCATGACCCGGAAGAAGATCAAAGAAAACAATAAGGAGAAGTTCATCGGGGACGAAAAAGTGGAGACCCGTACCATTGAACTGGTGGTGCGCAACACCAAGAATATGCCTATTGAAATGGAGATCCAGGATCAGATCCCGATCGTAAGCGGTACCAACGATATAAAAGTGACCCTGCTGAAAGGCGACGGAGCCATTCATGAAGAAAGCACCGGCAAGCTTACCTGGAAGCTGAAGATGAATGCCCGCTCCAGCGAGAAGATCACCTTTACGTATGAGGTGCGTTACCCCAAAGGCAAACCTGTAGCCGGATTGTAATAACACGGCTGCTGGCGGAATCGTTTCTCCGTTTGCCCTCAATACCCCCGTATCTGTTCATACAGGTCGGGGGTTTTTGCTTTCATGCCCCGCAAAAAATAGTATTTTCGCAGCTATATGGAAATGTTACAATCAATCGTAGAAAAGGCGTGGAACAACCGGGAGCTCCTCTCCTTCCCCGACACGCAGGATGCCATCCGCACCGTGATCGAAATGCTCGATAAAGGTTCCCTCCGCGTGGCCACACCAGCCGACGGTGAATGGGTGGTGAACGACTGGGTGAAGAAAGCTGTGATCCTATACTTTCCCATTCAGCAAATGCAAACCATAGAACTGGGCCCTCTCGAGTTCCACGATAAGATGAAATTAAAAAACCACTACGCGGCCCTGGGGGTGCGAGTGGTGCCTCATGCCGTGGCACGCTACGGAGCCTACCTGGCCAAAGGCGTGATCCTGATGCCGAGCTATGTGAATATCGGCGCCTATGTAGACGAAGGTACCATGGTGGATACCTGGGCCACCGTGGGCAGCTGCGCACAGATCGGTAAAGGCGTGCACCTGAGTGGCGGTGTGGGTATTGGCGGAGTGCTCGAACCGGTGCAAGCAGCTCCTGTGATCATTGAAGACGGTGCCTTCATCGGTTCCCGTTGCATCGTTGTGGAAGGCGTGCGTGTTGGCAAAGAAGCTGTACTCGGCGCCAACGTAGTGCTCACTATGTCGACCAAGATCATTGATGTAACCGGTACCACACCGGTAGAGACCAAAGGCTATGTGCCGGAACGTTCGGTGGTGATCCCGGGAAGCTATACCAAGAAGTTCAACGCCGGGGACTACCAGGTACCGTGTGCCCTCATCATCGGGCAACGAAAAGCCAGCACCGATTTAAAAACCAGCCTCAATGACGTGCTGCGTGAATACAACGTGGCAAGGCCTATACCTTTCACAATTACAAAACCGAAGGCATTGATAAGGCGAAGCTGAAAACCTGGTTGGAACACTTTCCGGCCGATCGTCTGATCAATACAAAAGGTACCACCTACCGTAGCCTCAGTGAGGAAGCGAAGGCCGGGATAAAAAATAAAACGAAAGCCATCGCGCTCATGCTCGAAAATCCTTCCATGATCAAGCGCCCGCTCGTGGAACTGGATAACGGCTACTACCTCCTCGGCTTCGAAGAAGCGGAATGGAATGAGAAGCTGAAGTAAGGCAAGGAACATCCAATCACAAGAATTTCCTTGACGACCACACATGCTGCCCCGTCATGGCTGGGATATGCCTGTCAACATGAGTCCACCTCAGGCGGAAAGGGTCGACAGGCTTTATGTTGTTTTAAGAACAGCAGGCCACTCTTCGACGAACTACCATTGACGTAAGCAGCTTAGTGGCTAGTTTTCAATAAGTTGAAAATTTAATTCAACTGCCTTCTTTCTAATAAATTTAATCTGCTGCTGCCTCAATTTTTCTTCATAAAGCTTAACACCTTGCTCTACATATTGCAATATTTGACCGGCTCGTGTTACCGTTCTTTTTTTACTTCGTTTTGTTGTTTTCCCCGATGAGTTTTTCCCAGGTGCCAACCCAAGCCATGATACAAAACATTTTATTGACGGCCACTGGGTGATATTGTTACCTAGTTCCGCGGTCAACCTCATTAAACTATAGTCTGTAAGACCAGGCAATAGGGTTGGGTTTGCACCATGAATACCCATCAATAAGTTATGAAGGTTTTCAATATTGGGTTTGTTATGACGTATTTTTTTGGCCGGATTGGAATCGGTGAAGGTATTGCCTGATTCATCATGATACTGTTGCAGTATCTTCTCGGCTTCAATATCACATTTTTCTACCTGCTGTAAATAAAACATATAACCATCATAGGCCTGTTGTAATTCAAAAATGTATTCTTCCTTATAATTTCCTTCAAGGGCAAGCAAAATATCATTCCCTTTTCTTTTTATCAGATCTGACGTGCAATAACTCAAAAGAACATTCGCATCCCGCTCACCCAAAAGAATCGCTTTTATCATTGCCAATCCACTTGCGCCATGGGTTTGTGAAAGCACTTCGGGAAGCCTGATATTCATTTCTATCAAGGACTTTTGCATGTGGTTAATATGAGATGCTGCCATATTTAATTTGTCTTCCCGCATGCGGGTATATACACGTAACTTCCTGACAATATCTGGCGGAACAAAGCTTTTTCTTAATAAGCCGTAGCTAAATAATTGCTGAATCCACTGGCAATCCTGAACATCTGTTTTCCTTCCCGGAAGATTCTTGCTATCCGCTGGATTTACCAAGGTGACATCAAATCCCAATTCCTCCAGAATATCAAAGAGTGTTATCCAATAAATACCCGTTGCTTCCATCGCTACATGCGTGACTTGATGCAACTTTAAGTAAATCCCCAATTCTTTGTATGAGGATGTGAATGTTTTAAAGTTTCTCACGGGCTGCCCTTCAACAGCCACATAAACCTTTTCACTGCCGATATCGATGCCGGCGCTGTGAAGATAAATTTTGTGTAAATCGCTCATGATTGAAAATTGGATTATGCAATCAAACAAGCATAGGGTATTTCAAAATAAGTATTGCTACCATGCGGGATATCTAAGATTCACCAATATAACCTAATACAATACCCTTTAACAAAGCTCAGAGACAGGTTAAAACACTAATGTGCGTTTCTGTTATGATGCTTATTTAATTGCTGGTTACAGCAAAGTAACGTCATTTTATATAACCTTTTTTGTAAAAAAATTAATCCTCAGAGTGACATGTCGTTTTTAACGTTCACTCACTTCGAGCCTGTCACCCAGAGCTTGTCGAAGGGTCGACAGGCTCGATTTTGCCAGAAGAACACCAGGACACTCTTCGATCCTCCTAAGGCGGACAAGTAAACTCAGTATGATAAATCGTTTTTATTATTTGTTTTTGTCGCAAGTGCAACGGATTTAGAAATAATAATCTGTGCAAATGAAATGCGTTGTTTAAGTAAAAACTGTTTTCAACCTTACTCTTTTCGTCTATTCGAATAATGTTTTATCAACTCCCAATCATCATTAAAAAGAGCTTCTTTCTTCTTTCTAGACCAACCTTTGATTTGTTTTTCAAATGCAAATGCTTGCATTGGATCCCAAAATGTTGCAACAA
>JBGAVF010000227.1:0-4905 GCA_044228315.1 Bacteroidia bacterium
GTTTCTTTACCAATGCCCTGGACATAAAAAAAGGATGGAACGAACTGGGCGAAAAAGCTGGAGATTATGCCAGTGTGGGACTTTTCGCCGGCAAAACCATAAAAGAAAACATAGGTCTTACCTTACAGGTGAAAGGAGAATGGATCGGGCAAATGAAAACGAACTACGATTTACGCATGCTCGGCTTTTACAACTACGACCCCGATGCAACCGGCAGCCGTAAGGTGCTGGTGGTACCACAGGTGAGTTACTCGTTCAAATCCTTCTCCTGGTTCCTATCCGGTGAGTTTCCGATGTATCAGTATGTGAACAAGGAACAGATCTCATCCCAGTATTTTTTTACTACCGGTATCTCCTACCGCTTCATCGCTTTTTCTCCCAAAGTACCGGTGGGTATGTATTATTGCCCGATGGAACCCGAACAAACCAGTAAAGTTCCGGCCAAATGCCCGGTGTGCGGGATGGATATGATACAGAAGAAGTAGGAAGAATTGAGAATTAAGAATTAAAAATTGAGAATTAATAATGAAGAATGAATTCATTTTTCTCTGCCAACGATAATTATTCGCTCTCTGTATTCTCTGCCCCCGATACCTTTCGGGGCTGCGAGAAATAAACCATCTTTCGTTTTTTATAGGTAAGAGCCTAATCCCTTAAGTGCCTTCCGGAAAATCATTCGTGCATTCGTGGCTCTTCGTTTCATGAGGCATACACCGGTTCAGGGCGTGCAAAACATGGGTAACCCAATGAAACCGGCCCATTATTCGCACTTCCTGATCCCCAACGGGCATGGCTTCGGGATTTCATCGTTTTTCACCGCTTTTCTAATTACCTTTGCTGGCTTTTTTAAGCACTTATTTTCATGAGTAAAAAAGGAAAAGTTCTGGTAGCCATGAGCGGTGGGGTCGACAGCACGGTAACTGCCGTGATGCTGAAAGAGGAAGGCTATGAGGTTGTGGGTATCACCATGAAAACCTGGGATTACGATACCAGCGGAGGCAGCAAAAAAGAAACCGGATGCTGCAGCCTCGACAGCATCAACGATGCCCGCGCCGTGGCCGTTGAACATGGCATTCATCATTTCATCCTCGATATACGGGAAGAGTTCGGCGATTTCGTCATCAACAACTTTGTAGACGAATACCTGGCCGGACGCACCCCTAACCCCTGCGTGCTGTGCAATACCCACATCAAATGGGAAGCCCTGCTGAAACGGGCCACCCAGCTCGACTGTGAGTTTATCGCCACCGGACACTATGCACAGGTGCGCCGTGAAAACGAACGGTACGTTATTTCCAAAGGCCTCGATGCCAACAAGGACCAGAGCTATGTGCTGTGGGGACTCTCTCAGGAAAGTCTGGCCCGCACCCTATTCCCCGTAGGCCGATTTCACAAACCGGAGATCAAACAAATGGCCATTGACTGGGGCTACAAAGCCCTGGCCGCCAAAAGCGAAAGCTATGAAATATGCTTTGTGCCCGACAACGACTACCGGGGCTTTCTGAAACGTCGTGTGGACGGACTGGAAGAACGTGTGGAAGGCGGCAACTTCGTGATGACCGACGGTACCGTGGTAGGAAAACATCACGGATATCCGTTCTATACTGTAGGGCAACGCAAAGGTCTTGAAATAGCCCTGGGCCGTCCGGTGTTTGTAGTTGAGATCCAACCCGAAACCAATACCGTAGTGCTGGGCGACCTCGACGACCTGCAACGCACCCGCATGTGGGTTCGTAACCTGAACCTTCAGAAATATGCTTCCATTGAAGCCCCTCTCGATACCATTACCAAAATAAGGTACAAAGATGCCGGACACCTTGCCACCATCGTGCAGGAAAACAACCGCATGAAAGTGCACTTCCACGAAAATGTAAATGCCGTAGCGCCCGGTCAGGCAGCGGTGTTCTATGAAGGCAATGATGTGATCGGAGGCGGCTGGATCGAACGCAGCGAGGTGTAAGAATTACACAACGCCGGAGTTGAAAGGAACGCTTCTCCTATTTCCATTCCCAGAATATATCCTGAGTATTCTCCACAAACGTATCTTCCTTTAATACACCCGAAAGGTGTTCCAGTTGTTCCATAGTGGCAGCATTCTGTATCTCATTAAAAAGCACCCGCTCTTCAAAACGAATATGTTTTTCAAGCGTATCACCCAATTCCCTTAGTGCTTCCGCCGTATGAAGCCCCTCAGCAAAAAAACGCCTGAGTTGCTGATGCTCCTGAAGGGCCTGATGAATCCGTTCATTTTCATGACCCAGGATGGGGAACAAATGTTCTTCCTCCATGGCAAAATGCGGCAGCAGGTGGTGGGTATAGAACCAGTCGGCATAGGTTTTTATGCGGGCCGGTTCAATGCCTTTTTTCAGGCCCATTTCAATTTTCCAGCAAAGCAGCAACGCATGGTGGTGCTCGCGGCTTATAGGGATCAGGTGCGGACTTCTTTTAATCGGTTTTTCCATTATTATAAATGTTCTTTGAGTCGTTCAACAATCTTCGAATTCACCGCATCGGCATACATACCATAGGCATTGATCACCAGTCCCTTCATCTCATTCTTACGAGAGGAGATGGCAAATACGATCATCTCATCGCCCGGATCGGTGCTGCCTTCGAAACGGTAAATTTCATCGATCTCAAAATCATCGGGCGAAAGCTGTGTGCCGGTTTTGTTGCAAAGTAGACAATCATCACCGCTTAGTATTTCAAAATCGGTGGTGTACCCGCGACGTGACAGATCATTCACCGCCTCGGTAACCGTGTCGTAACTTCTGAGTGTTTTCATGTAGGGAATGGGAATTACGGGTCGAACCTTTATGCAAAGGAACAAAATAGACCGCCCTGAAAGGAATAATCTTTTCGTGACGAAAATATCGGCACGATCATCTAATGGATGCACCGGTTTTCCATTCGTGTGCTTCCATTTATTAATTCCTATTTTTGCCCTTTCACACAATCCAATTCAATGAATCCCCTGCGCACCGTTTCCGTTACCCGGTACATACAACCCCTGAGGGAAGGCGGTTCGTTGCCGGCACTGGCCGAGGCCGATGACGGGTTTAAGTACGTGCTGAAATTCAAAGGTGCCGGTAATGGAGTGAAAACCCTCATTGCAGAACTTATTGGCGGAGAAATTGCACGTTTACTGGGCTTACAGGTGCCGGAACTGGTATTCGCCACCCTCGATGCCTGTTTTGGACGTACGGAAGGTGACGAAGAAATTCAGGATCTGCTGAAAGCAAGCCAGGGTACCAACCTGGGTTTGCATTTTTTAAGCGGCGCCTTTACCTACGACCCGGTGGTTGCGGCGGTTGACCCGTTTCTGGCTTCTAAAATTGTATGGTTCGATGTGTTTATTGCCAATGTGGACCGTACGTTCCGCAATACCAACATGCTCATCTGGAATAAAGAGTTGTGGCTCATCGATCACGGGGCGAGCCTCTTTTTTCAATACAACTGGGAAAGCTTTGAGCAAAAGGCTATGAGCCCGTTTCCCTATATCAAAGACCATGTACTGTTGCCCCGGGCCACGCAACCGGAAGAGGCCGACCGCTTTTGCAGGGAAGCCATACGGGAAGAACAGCTGCAGGCCATTGTGAACCTCATTCCCGATGAGTGGCTGCTGTGGGCCGACGGGGATGAAACGCCGGAGCAACGCAGAAATATGTACCTTCGGTTTTTAACCGGACGGTTACACCATTCAAAACAATATATCACCGATATACGGGATGCAGGAAAAGCACATCTATGAGTATGCCATTGTGCGTATAGTGCCGGTGGTGGAACGCGAAGAGTTCGTGAACGCCGGCGTGATCTTATTTTGCAAGAAGCAACGATTCATCCGCATGCAATACCGTATTCATGAAGAAAAAATACGGGCTCTGATGCCGGATGCCGACATCCCGGAGATCCGGAAAAACCTGGAAGCCTTTTGCAAAGTAGCCTCCGGCGATAAATCCGCCTCACCCATTGCCACCTTACCCGAAGCCGAGCGTTTCCGCTGGCTAACCGCGGTGCGCAGTGCCTCCATACAAACCTCCCGACCTCACCCCGGTGTTAGCACCGATCTCGATGAAACCTTTCGCAAGCTGATGGAGGAGATGGTGGATGGTTGATAGTAGATGGTAGATGGTAGATGGCAGATGGTAAATAGTAGATGGTAAAAAGTAAAGAGTAAGAGGTGAAGAGTGAAGGGAAAACAATAGGGGCTGGTCGGGACCGGCTCCTACACAGAGAATCCTTCGCTTTACTCTTCACGTTTTACTTCTTACCTCTCGATGGTACCATCTACCAAATACCATCTACCAAATACCAAAAATTTATACATTTGCTTAAACGAAAAAACGGGAATGCCGAAAACCGATCAGAGTAGGCAATCTAAACTATCACTATTTATGGAATTACACCTTAACTTTATTGCTATTATTGTTTCAACCGTTGCCAACTTTGTTCTGGGTGCCCTTTGGTACATGCCTCTTTTTGGAAAAGCATGGGCCAAAGAGATGAAGCTCGACACCAGTGTGAAACCCGAGAAATCGGTGATGATGAAAGGTATGGCCTTCATGGTAATCGGCAACTTCCTCTTTGCTTTTGTGTTCGCACACAATATTGCCGCCTGGCAATTCGTACCTGATATCCCGGCTATGGGAAACCTGGTAAATGCGTTTATGGCAGCTATGTTCACATGGGTTGGTTTTTATGTTCCCGGTAATCTGGGTGCCACCGTATGGGAAAACAAATCGTGGAAACTCGTAGCCATTGATGCCGGTTACCAATTGGCATCATTACTGCTCGTTGCCTTTATTCTTACCTACTGGAAATAATTGCCTGGGGATGCTGAGATAAAGGTTGAGGTTAAGGTTAAGGTTGAGGTTGAGGTCAAGAGAATGAAGAATGAAGAATGAA
>JBGAVF010000228.1:0-4844 GCA_044228315.1 Bacteroidia bacterium
AGATACGCAACAGCTTTCACAGGTACTCAACATCCGATACAGTTCTCTGGTTTAAAGAACACTGGGAGACATTAAAAACGTAACCCGACTGTCGTATGTTTCCTTTAACCGATTCATCCCAAACCATCATCGACTGTTTTATGCAACTCGCCGAGCGTTATGGAATTGAGATATTGCTGCATCAGCCTGTAAACACATTTAGAAAGGAAGGGGAGAAGTGGATCGTGCTAACCGATACGCAGCGTTATGAGGGGGATGCCCTGGTACTGGCCACCGGAGGCAAGCCCGACCCGGCCATTGAAAATGCCTTGAAGGCGTTGCATCATACCTGCATTCCAACCGTACCCTCCCTGTTCACCTTTAACCTTCCCGGTCATCCCATAACCACGCTCATGGGATTAAGTGTACCACAGGCTACCGTGAGTATTGAGCAAACCTCGTTCAAAGAAACGGGCCCCTTGCTCATCACTCATTGGGGACTCAGCGGGCCGGTAATTCTCAGGCTCTCGGCCTGGGGCGCACGAACTCTGGAATCGATGAAATACAAGTTCCGTTTTCATATTGCCTGGATACCCGAAATGCATGCCGAAGAAGCCCTGGCCTTCCTTACAAAACACAAGGAGCAACATTCGCAACGTCATGTATTCAATCCCCTGTTCGACATGCCGAAGCGTTTATGGCTGTATCTGCTTTCAGTGGCCCGGGTGGATCCCGATAAGAAATGGCAGGAAGTATCAAAAGCCGAACTGCAGAAATTATCGCGGGTGCTGGTGCGCGATGAATATGAAGCCAGTGGTAAAACCACCTTTAAAGAAGAGTTTGTTAGCAGCGGCGGTGTGAACCGCAAGGAGATCGATTTTAAAACGATGAAGAGCCGCCTGGTTCCGGGACTGTATTTTGCCGGAGAAGTTACCGATGTGGACGGCATCACCGGTGGATTCAATTTTCAGAATGCCTGGACGGGTGCTTATTTGGCCGCCTGTGATATAGCCGGGGCAGCCGGTGCATAAATTCCGGTTACACCGGTTAAACCATCCGTTGCATTGCGTATCATACCCGTAAATTCAATTGTATGAAACGTATATCCAAAGTTCTCTCCGTATTTCTGTTTTTATTTTTTGGCATGCTGGTATCATCGCATGCACAGGTATATATAAAGGTATGTCCGAAACCTCCGGTGGTGGTACGGCCTCCTTGTCCGCATCCCGGGCACGTATGGATCGACGGGGAATGGTATTACAAAGGTGGCAGGTACCAGTGGCGCGACGGGTACTGGATAGCTCCGCGTCCGCAACAGCAATGGATCCCCGGACACTGGAAGATGACGCACCGCGGGTACCGCTGGATTCCCGGCCACTGGAGAAGGCACTAGAATTAAAAGTGTCGGTAGCAGCAGCAGAAGCTGTTTTCGGAAATCGGTATTCACTTCTTTGAAGATGGATTGCAATTGCCGCCGTTTCATTAAATTCGTATTAAATTGCACAGGCGGTAACTACTGTTAACGTTCTCCGGGATACTCAGTTGAAGGAATCGTTTACCTTCGCATACCTAAAAATAACAGGATATGTCAAAAATATTATTGCTCGAAGATGATTTCAAGATGGCCTCTGAAATAAAAACGTTTCTGCAGAATCAGGGCTATGAATGTGATGTGGTGTATGATGGGCTTCTTTTTTTCAAACAGCTTCCCCTGGCAACCTATGATATTTTGCTGCTCGATATCAACGTGCCGCAACTGAACGGTATTGAAGTATGCCGTAAGGTTCGGCTCACCGATTCGAAGACCCCCATACTGGTATTGACCGCCTACAGTGCCGTCGACGATAAGGTGACCGCATTGGAGAGCGGAGCCGACGACTACCTCGTAAAACCGTTTCACTTCGATGAATTGCTGGCCCGCGTTCGCGCCCTGTTGCGCAGGGGAAACACGCCCCAGAATGAAACGGCCCAGATCATGCAGGTCGCCGATCTGATAATTAATGAATCGGAGCTGAAGGTAACCCGCGCCGGTAAGGAAATTAACCTCACGCCAAAAGAATACAAGCTGCTCATACTGCTGGCCCAGGCCAATGGCCGGGTAGTATCGAAACAAACCATTGCCGAACAGGTATGGGATATAAATTTCGAAACGGGAACCAATACCATTGAAGTGTATATCAACTTCCTCAGAAACAAGATCGATAAAGAACACGCGCATAAACTGATTCATACCCGCCCGGGTTTTGGCTATTTCCTTAAAGATGTAGAAAAGGAAGCATGAACTTAAAACAACGGTTCTCGATATTCTTCAGTCTTATTTTCTCCTTATTGCTCGGCGTGGTGATGTTCGTGGTGTACACGCTGTATTCCGAATTCAGGAAAGAAGAATTCAAGGACCGCTTGTCGGAAAAGGCCGCCACCACCATTAAGCTCCTGCTCGATGTAAAGGAAGTGGATTACCAGCTTCTGAAAATTATTGACAAGAACACCATCAACAAACTGTATAACGAGAAGACCCTGGTGTTTAACGACAGCGAACGGGTTATCTATTCCAGCATTGATGATGCCACCATTAACTGGAGCCGCAACGACCTGAATTATTTGAAAACCCATAAGGAGTTGTATCGCTCATCCAATGAATATGAAATTTACGGGCTGTATTTTGAATCTGCGCAGAAAGATTATTATGTGCTTCTCATGGCCGAGGATAAATACGGAAACCGGAAACTGGAATTCCTGAAGTACCTCCTCATCAGCGCCTTTGTTATTGGTACCATCCTTGTGTTTGTTTCTTCTTTTTTACTCAGCAAGCGCAGTTTGCAACCCCTTGACGTGGTGCAGAAGCGTATTCTCGAGATCACGGATAAGAACCTTAACGTGCGACTGCACGACGATGGCACCCGAAATGAGATCAATATTCTGGCCCAGTCGTTCAATACCATGATGGACCGGATCGACAAGGCCTATACCCGACAGAAGGAATTCACCGGCAATGCCTCGCATGAATTGCGCACACCCATTGCCCGCATGGCCACACAACTCGAGAACCTCCTGCATTCAAAGGAACTGAATGAGTCGTCGCGTAAGGTACTGTCGAGCATCTCGGAAGACATTTACCAGCTCTCGGATGTGGTGACCTCCTTATTATTGCTCTCAAAAATTGATAATACCACCGAACTGGTGGCACTCCCGTACCTGCGTCTCGATGAAATTCTGTTTCAGTGTGTGGAAGATATGAAGCGATCGTTCCCCGACCTGAAATTCAATTTCAATATTGCCGGCGATACGCCCGAAGAGATACACCTGGAAGTAAAAGCAGATGAAACCCTGCTGAAGATCGCATTACACAACCTCATCAAGAACGCCTATCTGTATTCCGATGATAAAACCGTAAGTGCCGGCCTGCATCAAACCCCCGATTCAATAGTTCTTTCAATCCGCAATAACGGCCCGGTGCCCGATGTGGAGGAAAAACAAAAACTGTTCGAAGCCTTTACCCGAGGCAGCAATACAAAGATGGTAAGCGGAAGCGGGTTGGGTTTGCGTATCGTACAACGGATCCTTCAGTATTTTAAAGCAATGGTGAGCTTCGAAACACCCACTCCCAGCACCAATGAGGTAATTGTTATTTTTCCTTATTTAAGCCGAAATTAAGTTGTATTTTAATCCATCCTAATTCGGTTTGGGAACCTTCGCACACTGATTATAAATCAGTTCCATATTTCTTATGAACAGGTTTTTTGTGTTGCTGACGTTGCTGCTTGCAAACATGTTACAGGGTCAGACAAGGCTCAGTTTGAGTGAATGTGAAGCCCGGTTTCTGAATAAAAATCTCTCCCTGCTGGCCGGACAATTTAACGTAGATATTGCCAGGGCCGGTGTGATACAGGCCGGGCTCTGGGATAACCCTTACGTGTCGGCAGAGCTGAATGCCGTGAACCCGCCCGGCGGAAAGTTTTTCGATGTGGGGAGTACCGGACAGAAAGCATTTGCTATATCACAGCTTATTTACCTGGGAGGTAAAAAGCAGAAAGAAGTGGACCTGGCCCGTACCAATGCGAAAATTGCCGAGTATGAATTCAGGGATCTGATGCGAAACCTGAAGTATGAATTGCACAGCTCGTATTTCAATCTTTACTATTCGCGCCTGTCGGTAGCCACGCTCGATCGTCAGCTGGCCAACCTCGATTCACTCATTGCCGCATATAAGGTGCAGGTGGATAAGGGAAATATCCCATTGAAAGATGTGGTGCGTTTGCAATCGTTGTATCTGCAACTGCTCAACGACCGCACCGAGCTCATGAACTCCATGCATGAGAACCAGCAGAAACTGAATTTGCTGCTCACCTCCGATTCGGACATCATACCCCAGCCGCTGATATCGGAACTGAACCGATACACCACACTTAAAGATCTTACAGCCGATTCGTTGCAGAATTCCGCACTACAGAACCGGCCCGATATATTGATGGCCGATGCCAGCATTGCTGCGGCGAACTACAACCTGAAATGGCAGAAGTCGATGGCTGTGCCCGACCTCACCGTAGGGGTTTCGTACGACCAGCGGGGCGGGGCATTCAACAACCAGGCCAACCTTACCCTCGGTTTTCCGCTGGTTTCATGGAACCGGAATCAGGGAAATATTAAAATGGCCGGGTACCAGGTGGAACAATCGAAAACCAACAAGGAATACCAGCTGCGCCTCCTGCACCAGGATATTGAGATCAGCCTGAACAAATACAGGGAAGACTTTAAAAACTACCAGGCGTTCAACCCCTCGCTGGCCGACAACTTCGAACAGGTATACAAAGGCATGTACGAAAATTTCATGAAGCGAAACCTTTCTCTCATTGAGTTCACCGATT
>JBGAVF010000229.1:0-4805 GCA_044228315.1 Bacteroidia bacterium
CATCTTATACAGATGATGGTACACATAGGTAAGTAACTCACCACTTTTCTTGGTGAACGCATACGGTGATATTGGCAGCAGGTTGGTATCCGTTTCGCTGAATGGAGTTTTACCGGCATTGCCGTAAATGGACGAGGAGGATGCGAAAACCAGATTCTTTATACCCGCATCCTTCATAAAATCGAGCAGGTGCTGTGTCGCATTGATATTATTTTCGGTGTAGGCAGCAGGATCTTTCAGCGACGGCAACACCCCCGCTTTGGCCGCCAGATGAAAAACGGTATCAGGTTTTTCTTTTATAACATGCAGGCATCCGGGTACTCTGAGGTCGAGTTCATAAAATGAAAAACCGGGATGTGAAAGGGCCGCTTGCAGATTGCGTTCTTTGATGGAACGATCATAGAAGGCATCAAAGTTATCGATACCGACTACCCGCTGCCCTTGTTGCAGCAACTGCTCCACCAGATGGCTGCCTATAAAACCGGCCGCACCGGTAACCCAAACTGTACTCATTATTTTAAATTATACTGACGTGCCCATTTCTGAAGGGCGTATAGGATCCATATGCCCCAGTCGTTATGGGTGCGGCCTTCCATGAAATCATCCACGTACCGTCTCAGCGCTGGCATGGAAAAGGTATTCGCCGGATAAATATCCGGTGCATTAAAAATTTCTTTTACTTCTTCTTTCAATTCATTCCGAAGCCATTCACCGATCTCGATGCCGAAACCCATTTTTTTACGGTTCACCAGCTCCTCCGGAAAATATTTCAGCATCAGTTTCTTAAGAACGATCTTGGGTTCATCGTGGGTTATTCCCAGTTGCGGAATTAGTTGCCCCGAAGCTTCGAGCACTTCCTTATCGAGAAAGGGCACCCGCACCTCCAGACTGTGGTACATGGAAGCCCGGTCCACCTTCAGCAATACGCGCTGCATATGCCCGTAAAACTCGTTCTGCCTCAGCCATGCCAGCACTTCTTCCTTCGGTTTACCGGCCGAGTTGAACGTGTACAGGGCCCGCGTTTCGTCGGACATGTGAAAGGTTGGATAAAACTTCACGATATGGTCGATGAAATTATGGGTTTGCCCGAGCCGTACCCAGTCGCCTAGGGTGGGTTGCAATATGGCCTGACTGATGTAGGTTCCGGTGAGCCGGCGTTGGATCACCGATTGAATTTTGCGCACCAGCACCGGCTTTTCGAACCATTTCAGGTGTTGCATGTACCGCAGAAAACGGGGATAGCCCCAGAACACTTCATCGCCTCCGTCTCCGCTCAGTATCACAGTAAAGCGGTTACGGGCCATTTTGCTCACCATAAAAGTGGGCAGGGAAGAGTAATCGGCAAAGGGCTCGGAAAACGCCTTGAAATGTGCATCGAGTTGCTCCCGCAAATTAGCGGCGGTATAATATTCCTGATAATTCAGAATGCCCAGATGCAAGGCATAGGCATGCGCGAGCTCCGTTTCATCGAGCGAGGAATTTCTGGAACCGATGGTAAAGGAGGCAATGTCTTTTTTATGCTTGCTTACACAGGCATTCACAAGGGGTGAATCGATGCCCCCCGAGAGGAACGTGCCCAAAGGCACATCACTTACCAGCTGATTGCGAACCGCATTTTCAAGGCTCTTACCGATACAATCAATAGCTTCCACAGAGTTTTCATTATGTATGCCCTTGCCGGAAGGCAGGGTATAATAGGTAGTATGTGTGGCGGAAATAGTTGCCGAAAAACGTATGATCTCACCGGGGAGCACCTGATATGTATTTTCGAAGAAGGCATTCGGCGCCGGTACATATCCCAGCATCAGATAATCAGACAAGGCCCGGGTGTTCACCGCACGGTGGGAAGCGAAGGCCGGATGCTGAAATACCTGATCATAGGAAGATGCAAATACCAGTGTGCCCGATTGTATGCCGTAATACAGGGGTTTGATGCCGGCAAAATCGCGGATGAGATACAGCACGTTTTCGGTGGTATGGTACGCCGCAATGGCAAACATGCCGTTGAGTTTTTTCACCCCTGCTTCCAACCCGAATTTTTCAAACACATTCACCACTACTTCCGTATCGGAACCGGATGTAAGGGCCGGACGGCCCAGTTCTTCATACAATGCTTTGTAATTGTATACTTCTCCGTTCATCACCATCACCCATTCGCCTCCGAGGCTGTGCATGGGCTGGTTTCCGTTACGGCTCAGATCAATGATGGAAAGCCTGCGGAACCCGAGGGTACAGGCCTTCTTGTTGGTCCAGTAACCGGCATCATCGGGCCCCCGGCGTATATTGATATCGTTGAGGGCCCTGAATTCCTGCTCAGAGGTGACCAACTTCCCAAACTCTCCGAATATGCCGCACATGATTATGTAAACAATTGGATCATTAATGGACTATTACGCTAATAAAAAAGAGCGAATATCTGTGGTCAGAATACCTTCATGTGTATTCCCTGAGAAAGAATCCATTGTAATTACCATTTTAGGATAGTTGTCCTGAATCTTTTTCAAATTTCCAAATTCCCTTTCAATTGTTTGAGTTTCATTTAATGATAATGCAACCTGAAAATATTTTCTCTCTCCCTCTTTTTCACCAATGAAATCAATTTCCAATCCGTCCATAACTCCTACCTGGACTTTATACCCTTGATACTGAAGATGATTGAACACTACATTTTCTAATAGTTTCCCTTTGTCTTCAATACGATAGCCCCAAATACCATTACGAATTCCAAGATTTTCAAAATAGTATTTTTCGCCTATCTCAAAAATACGTTTACCCACCATGTCGTAGCGTGGGACTTTCTGAATTAAATAAGCATTCATCAAATAGCTAATATAAATCTGGACCTGATTGGGTGGGATATTTATCTTTTGTGATTTTAAAAAGTCACTGATTTTTTTTGATGAAAACAAACTCCCCGTGTGACCAGCAATAAATAATACCAATTGCTCCAAAAAATTTACGTTTCGAATAGAATACCTATTAATTACATCACGATAAACAATTGTGTTATAAATATTTTTTAAATACTCAAAGACTACATTGTCTTCCAACGGCAGATGCTTTAAATAAGGTAATCCCCCATATTTCAGGTATTGGTCAAATGCAATCGAACTATCTGAAAGTTTGTGAAACACCAAAAATTCGGGATACGATAAACTATGAACCTCAATAGTAATATATCTTCCACTTAAATGCCCTGCAATATCACCTGAAAGTAAATTTGCATTACTACCTGTGCAATAAAGATCAATATCTTCCAAAAGAACCAAAGAGCGAAGTGCTTTCTCGAAATTCAATATATCCTGAATTTCATCAATGAACACATATGTTTTTGAGGTAGCGGCTTTCCGCTCTAAAATATATTTATGCAGTTCATCGGCTGTTTTAATAAACGAAAAAGCCAGATCTTCTTTATTTATGTAGATAATTGGAGTTCCCGGATCTTTAATCAACAAATAATCTATCAATTGAAACAGCAAATAACTCTTCCCGACCCTCCTTTGACCTGTAAATACTTTGATGATATTCTTACCAACAAATGGCTTAACCCGGTTTAAGTAGAGTTCTCTTTTGGTGATATTTTGAGGAATCCTAAACTCCATTTCTGTAGCTATGGCTAAAATTATTTGCTAAAATAGCATTTTCTATAGCTATGCCTATATTTTTTAAAGGCTTATAGGGCATTTCCCATGATTAGCACCAATAAGCTCTGAAACAGAGTGGTTGATGCCGGCGGAATCGCGAATGAGATACAGCACGTTTTCGGTGGTATGGTACGCCGCAATGGCAAACATGCCGTTGAGTTTCTTTACCCCGGCTTCCACCCCGAATTTTTCAAACACATTCACCACCACTTCCGTATCGGAACCGGATGTAAGTGCCGGACGGCCA
This sequence comes from Bacteroidia bacterium, assembly GCA_044228315.1. Taxonomy (GTDB): domain Bacteria; phylum Bacteroidota; class Bacteroidia; order UKL13-3; family UKL13-3; genus CAINMV01. Next base: position 3,892 of record JBGAVF010000229.1, read on the forward strand.
AGTTCTTCATACAATGCTTTGTAATTGTACACCTCTCCGTTCATTACCATCACCCATTCCCCACCGAGGCAGTGCATGGGCTGGTTTCCATTACGGCTCAGATCAATGATGGAAAGCCTACGGAACCCGAGGGTACAGGCCTTGCTGTCGGTCCAGTAACCAGCATCATCGGGCCCTCTGCGTATATTGATATCGTTGAGGGCTCTGAATTCCTGTTCAGAGGCAATCAACTTCCCAAACTCTCCGAATATACCGCACATAATTAACTTAAAGAGAATTATAATGCTTATTTAACTCCTTTGCAATCAATTCCCACGAAAAATTGAGGCTATGAATTCTTGCCATTTGACGCATAGAAATATTACGTGAGGTGTCTTCCAAAAGCATTATTGAGGCCTGAACAAAATCATCAACAGAATTATCCTTTATTAATATGCTGCATGAATCATTCACGTACCCTCTGTTACCTTCTAAATCAGTTGTCAGTATTGGAATACCGCAGGCCATTGCCTCTAAAATAGCATTACAAGCGGTTACTTCCCTGAGGGGCAATAATAAAAATGCTGCTGTTTGATAATACAATCGTAGCATTTCGTCGGAAATAGAAGAATATATTTCAATCCAATCCAGTTTGGGAATAAACTTATGAAAATCTTCTCTGATTATCACCTTCAACTTGAAATCAGGGATGTGCATTTTGATTTTTTTTATAACATTGTTTAATGCGGTAAAATCACGCAAATGCTGACCTACGAAAATCGCAGTGTGGTGATCCCATTCCTGAATACCGGATGGTGTAAAAAAAGAAGTATCAACGCCATGTGGAATATATTGAACAGCTCGCCCTCCAATCTTTTCTGTAAGCAACTGCATTTGATTAATACCAACTGCAATAGCACCATCCAGCTTTTTTA
>JBGAVF010000230.1:0-4803 GCA_044228315.1 Bacteroidia bacterium
GTGCATCGGGGTGGGTTTTTAAAATGCCCACCGGCTTGCCGCTTTGTATCAGCAGGCTTTCATCATTTTCAATGTCTTTCAGTGCTTTTATAATGAGGTCGTAGCTTTCCCAGTTACGGGCTGCTTTCCCCAGTCCACCGTACACGATCAGATCTTCCGGGCGCTCGGCTACTTCCGGGTCAAGGTTGTTCATAAGCATGCGCATGGCTGCTTCCTGTATCCATCCTTTGCATGTGATGGTATTGCCACGGGGGGCACGTATTACACGGGGTTGTGAGGTATAGGTCATAGCGTGGGTTTGATGGTTTTGAATGCGTGTCCGGCGTCTCCGGAAACGGGCTTCAAAAGTAACATTTTTTTATGTTGCCCATACCTGCCATATAACGTAACTTTGTATCAGTTCATGAAGTATTTACGCACCTGTTCTGTTCTTATCTTATTGCTGATGGGCATTTTGTTCAGCTGCAAAAAAGACAAGCCCTTGAGCAATATTCCTGAAATTTATTTCATGGATTATTACAAAGTGCAATACCAGAATTCCACCACCGATTCGGCCCTCTTCTTACGGGTTCATTTCCGCGATGGTGATGGGGATATCGGACTCACCCTACGGGATACCACATCGCCTTACCGCATCGGGGAGCGTTTTTACAACAATGTATTTGTGGAATACCTGCCCGGTAAAAACGGGGTGTACAGTTACCAGCTGCTGGGCAATAACGACACCCTCAACTACAACGACCGTATCACCAATCTTCAGCCCGATACCCGCGATAAATCCATCGACGGGGTGCTTACCCTTCGCATCCGCCCTATCATTGGCAGCACAGTTCCCGATTCCATCTTGTTCTATGTGCAACTCGCCGACCGGGCCTTACACCTGAGTAATAAGATCGCTATCGGACCTGTTCCGGTTACGTTTTAATAAGAACGGAGGGGCATATATCCCGGCACATCTTCAAACCTAAAAAAACACCGGGCACTATTGCTTCCGGTGAAACAATGAATGCCCGGTGAATCCGGTTCGTAATACAAAGTGCTATTCCTTATCTACATCATGCTTGCTGTAGGCCTCGATCAGTTTTTTCTGCATGTCGGCCGGTACCGGTGAGTATTCAGCAAAGTCCATGGTAAAACGTGCGCGTCCCTGCGAAAGGCTGCGTAGTGTGGATGAGTACATGTGCATATATGCTAAAGGCACCTTGGCTGTGATCTTTTGAAAATGGCCTTCGGTATCAATACCGTTCACAATGGCCATACGGGTTTGCAGATCGCCCATCACCGAGCCAACTACATCATCGGGACACAACACATTCACATCGTAAATGGGCTCCAGCAATTGCGGGTCGGCTTGTTTGAAGGCTTCACGAAATGCCTGCAGTCCGGCGATCTTGAACGAGATATCGTTACTGTCGACCGGGTGCATCTTGCCATCGTACACACAAACCCGTACATCGCGGGCATAGCTGCCGGTCAACGGCCCGTTATGCATTTTCTCCATCACCCCTTTCAATATGGATGGCAGAAAGCGGGCATCGATGGCGCCCCCCACAATGCAGTTGAAGAATACAAGCTTGCCACCCCATTCCAGGTCGATCTCTTCACGGCCCCTTACCTGTATGCCTTCCGGATCGGGCATGCCTTCATACCACGGATCAATGCGCATATACACCTCCCCGAATTGTCCGGCTCCTCCGCTTTGTTTTTTGTGGCGGTAGTTGGCCTCTGCCTTGCGGCGTATAGTTTCGCGATACGGGATCTTGGGTTTATCGAATACTACTTCCAGTTTATGAATATGTTCGATCTTCCATTTGATCACATTCAGATGCAGTTCACCCTGGCAGTGCAACAGGGTTTGTTTCAGTTCGGGCGATACTTCAAAACGCACGGTGGCATCTTCTTCAGCTAAGGTGTGCAGGGCCTGCGAAAGTTTTTCTTCTTCTCCTTTATTAGCTGCCGATATGGCAACAGTAACATTGGCTCTCGGGAATACGATGGGCTGTAATTCAATATTGGCGCCTTTGGCATGCAACGTATTGTTTACATGCGTAGAGCGCAATTTAATAGTAGCACCAATATCACCGGCTACCAGTTCATTCACCGGTATACGGTTATGGCCTTCCATAAGTAACAGCTGATTCAGTTTCTCGGTGGTATTGGTATTTTCATTCATCAGTTCACTGCCTTCTTTTACCACGCCACTGTAAACCTTGAACAAACTCAGTTCCCCGATATGCGGTTCAATGATGGTTTTAAAAATGAAGATGCAGGCCGGACCTTTTGCATCGCATGGCAGGGCATCGCCGGTAACGGTTTTCTGAGGTGGCATTTCATGGGCGGCCGGACACACATTATCAATAAAACTCAGGATGCGGCCTATGCCCATATTTTTTTCTCCGGAAGCACAGAAGAGCGGAAAAATATCATGTTTGATCATGGAGGTGTGCAGGCCGGCTTTCATATCGTCTTCACTTAACTCGCCCTGGTCAAAGTATTTTTCCATGAGCCCTTCATCGTTGGCGGCAATGGTTTCGGCCAGTTCTTTATGCAACTGGTCGGCCCGTTCTTTCTCGCTTTCCGGTATAGGCAGCTTTTCGGGTTTGCCACCTTCGGCAGGGAACTTATACAGTACCATGTTCAGCACGTCAATAATGCTGTTGAATCCCGGTCCGGTTTGGATGGGATACTGCACCGCCACCACATTCGGTCCGAAATGCGCTTTTGCTTCCTGCAGTGTTTTCTCAAAGTCCGCTTTCTCTTTGTCGAGCTGGTTGGCCACAAAAAGGGTAGGGGTTTTGAACTTGTCGGTATATTCCCATATCACGTCTGTTCCTACTTCTACGCCCATGGCGGCATTAAGCAGGATAACGCCGGTGTCGGCCACACGCAGTGCGCTGATCACCTCTCCGCAGAAATCTTCGTAGCCGGGGGTATCGATCAGGTTGATCTTGTAATCTTTCCAGGGAATGTGTAACAGCGATGAGAACACCGAGCTCTGACGTTCGGTTTCCAGTTCGTGGTAATCGCTTACGGTGTTTTTAGCCGCAATACTTCCCCGGCGTTTTGTAACACCGGCATCAAAAAGCATGCTTTCGGCCATGGTTGTTTTGCCGCTGCCGGCATGACCGAGCAGCGCAATGTTCCGTACGTGGTTGGTATCGTATGTAGTAGCCATAAAAAATAAAATTAAAAGGTTGGAATGGGTATAAAGCAGTCAGCCAATCTTATGCAGACTGGCTGACGATACCGGGTGGGTTATTTTTTTATGAAGGTATGAAACTCTTCTTCCAGTTTATCAAGTACATTTAAAAGAAGGTCGAGTTTATCTTTTATATAACGGTGCGGGATCCGGTGTCCGAAATTGGGTTCATGTTCGGCTTCAATCACATGATGCCGGATCTCATGTTTTAAATCATGAATATTGATGAGCTGAATGTGAAACTGATTGTGAAAATGTTCGATGCCTACCAGCGTGTCGTGATCGGTTTTCCCCGGTGCAAAGAAATATAACTCAGTTTTCAGGTTGTTGATTTTTTCACGGTATGAAGCCAGAACATCATACCATTTTTTACACTCTTCAATAAGTGCCTCGTTTTGTGCTTGAGTATCCATAATGATTTAGTATTAGAAGGTTGAAATTTGTTTTGTTAACCAAAGGTCATCTATTTTTTTCGTTTATAAAGGTAAAAACGAAACCAAAATGAAAATAATGACAAAAGTCAGCCACGGGCATAATACATATCATGAATTGATGATTCGCGGTAGTGGGTATCCCTTTGAAATACAGGCGAAAGGGTGCGTGCCCCGGACTGAAACATGCGTCAGCACAAGGTTTTAAGAATGGCAGCGCAACTTTGGCAGCACAACGTTACACCGGTTTCCTGTACATGGGTGTACAAAATAAAAACGGAGAGTATGGGAAATAAAAGAAGAAATGCCGGAGCAATCGGGTTGGTCAGATACGCCGCCGTATAATAGCTTCCAGAGCGGCAATATGCGACGTGAAGGCTTTTCGGCCCCTGGCGGTTACACTGTAAGATGTGTTGGGCTTATTCCGTTTGAATTGTTTTTTCACCTTTATATAACTTTCTTTCTCCAGTGCCAGAATATGTGAGGAAAGGTTCCCGTCGGAAAGGTCCAGTTTCTTTTTCAACGTGGTAAAATCCACATGTTCATGAATGATCAGCAGGCTCATGATTCCCAGACGAACACGGCTGTCGAACGTTTTGTTCAATGCATCAATGAAGGAACTCATACGGGTTAATTGCGTTCGTATTTATGCCACATCAGGGCTCCGTATATAATATGTAACACACCAAAGCCAAGGCTCCAGAAGATCAGACCGTATTCAATGAACCACGCATTCAGCAGCCCGAGGACTATTTGAAACAATCCCAGATACCGGATCTCGCCCAGCGAATATTTGCTTCCGTTCACCAGCGCCAGTCCGTAAAAGATCAGGGTACAGGGGGCAATGAGGCTGATATCGGCTTTCATGAAGAGGATGATGCAGAGCAACCCGCCGGTAACCAAAGGGATCAGCAGGTTCAGCAACAGGCGTCGCGCAGAGTCATCCATTATTTCTTCCTGATTCTTTTTAGCCCGGCGTGCCGTAAGCATATAGATCACAAACAGCGAGGCCAAAAGCACCAGGGTAGCATCCAGAAACAAAAAAGTCAATACCGAGTTTTGTGTTTCCGGATCATGCAGGGCCGTGGAGAATACCTCCGAATAATCCCTGTACCCGAACCGGGCATAAGCCGCACCGGCCCCCAGCAACGCGAAGGTGCCAGCCAGTATACC
>JBGAVF010000231.1:0-4790 GCA_044228315.1 Bacteroidia bacterium
GGGGTATGCCGGTTTAGCAAACCGGTACTTTCGGCCTCTCAGTCACCTCACCTTCTACAAAGGGTTGCAAAAGTACTTTTTTAATTAAAAGTTCCAAAAAGTTTTTTCAAATTTTTTAAACATACCCATTCGGGTTTCCAGGCATTCCCCTAAAAGTATTCCCCAATAAGCATTTCACAACGCTCACAGGCATCTCTGAAATTTTCCACAACATACATTTCGGGGAAATGCAATACACATGCACCGCGTTAACCACAATTAAAATCAATATCCATTTTGAATTTTCTTGCATCACTTCTTGCACTGTCCGCGTTCAGATGCTATTACAAAAACGCCAAAAAATTTGTTTTTACCTTGCACCTTGTGTATTTTCGCACCCGTTATACGGCGATTATAGCTCAGTTGGTTAGAGCACTAGATTGTGGTTCTAGGGGTCACCGGTTCGAGCCCGGTTAGTCGCCCACCTAAAACGAAAAAACCCCTTACGATAGCTGTCGAAGGGGTTTTTTTATGCAAAACTAAAATCCATTTATAACCGTCGAAACTCAAATTTCGGAAATCCTTTTTGTCCGGAATTATTGTAAAAATCAAGAAAATGCAACTTGTAAAAATAGCCTTCCACATCCTGGATCAGATACACGTTTTCAGGCCGAACCTGATACAGGCTGGTGGTGAAATTGTAGTACTTCCAGTTATACCCAATGGCATTCGTAATGCCCGATAAAGGAAACTGAATGGTATCCTGAAGACTCACAGTATCATAGGTTTTATTTTCTACATGTACCGCCCTTACTTTGTTACGGTTCAGTAACACACCGGCTACAAGATACGGCTGATAGGGGTTTTCAAACACATGGGTGTATTGGGTAAACACCAGGTCATAATCATTCTTAGGAGGTTCAATATTACTTTGCAGCTGATTTTTGGCAAAAGAGAACTGCAGGAAATTGTAATTATCACTTTTGGCAAAACTCACCGATTGTAGATCCGAACCATCGATCTTACTGTGCTGAAAACGGAACGTGGTAGGTGTATTTTCTATGAATTGCAGTTTCCGTATACCCAGTTTCTTACCGTCTTCGTCAACCCCCAGATCAATGATGTACACGGTACTGTTATTCTCAAAAATCCCGAGTACGGTTGAATCCAGTGTGGTGATGCGGTCGCACTTCTTGTTCATCTCAAATCCAAGGGTGTCGGTTACATCACCCATATTGATCTTATGTGTGTTCAGGGCAAACATCAGCTTGGCCGAGTTCAACAGAACGTGGTTCCCCTTGTCGCCGGCCTCGAACTGAAGATCCCAGTCGGTTTTCAGATTGGTCGATACGATGCGGTCTCCGTGAATCTTATACCAGATCTGATTCCGGTATTCGGTACCCAGATCGAGCGTTGTCACAGTAGATCCTCCCCGGTCGGCTTTTGCCACAGGCAACTCCCCTTTTTCACAGGAAGCCAGAAATAAGACACCTAACAATAAAAATAAACTTCTGCTTTTCATTTCTCCAACGAATAATTCACACTTAAAAAATAAAATCTTCCGGTACCAATGGGCATATTCCCGTTTCCGCTGTGTACACCACCGGTCACCGCTGTATTTATGTTTGTAACATTAAAAATATTTTTAACCCCGGTACCCACTTTCCACTTGCCTGTAACTGATGTCGATACGGTGGCATCCATCCAGTGATAGGCACTTACAGACTGCACCGTGAGCTCTTTTTTATCATTCAGCACATATACCGGTAAACTACCATTGTATTTATAAAACACACTTATGGTGCTGCGCAGCTTTTCAAAAGTATAACCGGCCGAGGCCCTGTATTCCGGACTATAACTGAATACCGGTGTTTTATAAGAGGTGGTGAGATCGTTATACCTGCCTGTATAATTAACCCCCACCCCGGTTTTAAAACCATGCCACGATACATCCAAAGAGGTTTGCATTCCCAGGGTCTGATACAAGCCTACATTTTCATACGTATACAAGTTTCCCTGCACCTGGGCCAGGGTAATAAGGTTGCTGATCCGGTTATAAAACCCTTTTACTTCCGCCTTATACAATACATTCTCGTGGGTCCTTATATAATTGTATTGCAAATTGATACTGTTCGACTTTTCCGGTTTTAACTCAGGATTCCCTACAATATCATGATTGATGTCTACAAAATAGAAGTAAAGCTCTTTTAAGCCCGGTGCCTTAAAGCCCTGCGCAAAACTCAGACGCAATACACTGGCTGGTGTGAAGGCCCAGCGCATATTGAATGAAGGCAGCACCGGTGCACGGAAAGCGCTGTTGTATGCCGCCCGGCCTCCGCCACGCAGAATGATCTTGTCGGTAACATTGTATTCCACTACTAAAAATGCAGCTGCATCCGTAATGCTTTGATGGTTGAATCGTATGCGGTTGCCCGAGGCATTTTCCGAATTTACATCCACACCGGTTTCATAATTGAAACTTCCTGAACGGTGAACATACCCGGATCTGAAATTAAGCAAATGGCTGCGGGTAGTGTCCTGATCACCGGCATTTACAGTAAGTTTCTGTTCAAGGGTAGTGAGGTCTTTGTAATAGGTATTCTTAACACGCTGGTAGGTATTTACCGCCAGCTGAGAGATCCATTTTTCTTCGTTGCGGTTCACATACGTTACCTGTACGGCATTGTCGAAGCGTCGGGTATAGAATATGTCATCAAAAGCATTTTCAAAGTACGGTGCCCGCGGCATACCCCGGTTTAAGAGTGTTTCTCCAAACAATGAGGTAGCGGTTCTGAAATCCCATTTCCCCAGCTTATATCCCAGATTAATACTTCCGGTATATTGTGTTTTGGGCTTCCAGGTCTTGTAACGCAATGTGTCGGCCAGGTGTGCTACCGGAATGAGTTCAAACGACTCACCGGAACGCCACCCATCGAAAAAATTCCGCTGTACGCTGCTCTGCACTGTCAGTTTCCGTAGATGTGAATTTACATTGATACCTGAATTATAGGTGCCTATGGTTTCGTAATAGGTACGGGCCTGTACCGATGATTTGGTATCGCTGCCTTTGCGGGTGATGATATTGATTACACCTCCCAGCGCGTTGGTACCGTAATTAATACTCATGGGACCTTCAATGATCTCTATGCGTTCTACATTGCTCATGTCGATCTGCGACAGGTCGATGTTCCCGTTCTGACGACCGATCATGGGGATCCCATCGATCAAAAACTTTACGTTCTCTCCGCTGATGCCCTGAAGACTCATACTGCTTCCCAGTATCTGATCCTGACTGATACGGATGCCGGCTTCATTCGTAAGCACATCGCGCAGGTTCTGGGCACCCATGATCTGCACCTTTCTTGCATCGATCACTTTTACCGGCAAGGTGGAGGAACGGGCCGAACGGTTGTTGATCTGTGCCGTGATGACAACATCATCAACCGACTGCACGGCCGCAGCCATCATTATAGGTATTATTTCATCCCCTTTAACATGCAATCCGATTTGAATATCCTTATAACCTAATGAATGAACACGTACGATATAATCACCGGGAGCAGGCAACTGTGCATATCCTTTCTTTGTCTGCAGTCTGAACTTTTTCCCGGAAGCATTTTGGGTAGCTTCCACTGAGGCATCGAGTGCCGTATGTGCACTGTCGGTGATCCACAATTGTTGTGCTTTGCACGAAAACAGTGCAAATACCAGAAGGGCGACACAAAACAATTGCTTTAACATGAATTCTTTTTCGGTACGTATTAACGGTTTACAATAAGTTTTTGCGATACGATACCGGATGTACTAACCAGTTGTACGATATAGGTTCCGTTGGCCAGGTTGCGGGTATCCATTTCATACTGGTTGAACCCGTTCTCCATCGCGAGCGCAGAAGAGCTGATGGTTTTACCGCTCAGGTCGGCAATACGAAGGGTGGCAGCTCCCTGGGTACGGGAATAATAATTCAGAACCGAAAGGGTTTGAGAAGGATTCGGATACATGCCCAAAACCTGCATTTCAGGTGCATTGATACCGTTGGTACCAACCTGAGTCTTGGTAAAGTACATGGTTCCGTTGGCTCCTCCACCAAAACCTGTGAAGATCAGTTTCCATATCTTGCCGGTAACATCCTGCACAAAATATACTGTTGAATCTTTCATGTCGTAGCCGTTGGTGGTGAAGTTGAAGGTTTTCCAGGCGGCACCGATCTCACTGATGTTTTTTACCAGGGTATAATTTTTATAATCCACGGTGGACTTATTCGCAACCGGATACGCCATTTTCGCTTTCACACCGGTATTCAGCAACACGCCGGATACTTTGTAATACACGGGGATCTCTTGTTCGTACTGGCACATAATAAGGTCGTAGGTACCGCGGTCCGGTTCACGGTCAAGTATGGCATCGTTCACCAGTGAATAATAAATGAAGTTGCGGTTTTTGTAATTGTTTTTTACAATGGCGGCACTTTTCTCATTGGTACCATCGAGGTTGGCATAACGGAAATAGTAAACATAGTCCACACTGTGTTTGCTGATGATGATTTTCTTCCATACGCGGTTGACCCCGTTCATGTAGCTGATAAAATAAATGTTGTTGGCGATCACGGCATGTGAATTCTGATCGTAGGTTCCCCAGCCATAATCGAAGGTGCCGTTGGGAACACGGTTGAATGCCCCGTTGATCCAGTTGCTGTCGGAGTTGTGTAGTTGCTGGGCAACAGAAATTTTTCCGGCGGTGTCAATAGTCGACCACTTGGTGGTGTCGCTGGTGGCCAGCCATAGTTTTACATCATTCTTTGAGTTGATGAT
>JBGAVF010000232.1:0-4767 GCA_044228315.1 Bacteroidia bacterium
CAGTACGTATAAATACCGCAGCTACCGACGCCATGCAGGTTGCGCATGAGATCGCTTCCTATTGTAAAAGTGAATCGTATGACCTGATCTTTACCGGTCGGGAGAGCATTGATTATAACGGAGGCCTTGTAGCCGGACTGCTCGGTGAGCTATTACAGGTGCCAAGCATTAATGTGGTTACCAAAATTGAAATAAACGGAACCACGGTACGTGCCGAAAGAGATATTGACGGCGGAAGAGAAATACTGGAATGCAGTATGCCTATGGTGCTCTCGGCACAAAAGGAGTTTGCCGAACCACGTATTCCGAATATGCGGGGTATAATGGCTGCGCGCACCAAAACATTAAAGATAGTAGAAGCAAGTATTACACCGGGGAATACCAGTAAGCACGAAAAGTTTGAGTTACCGAAAGCCAAACAAGGCGTGAGAATGATCGATGCGGAAAATGCCGGTTTGCTTATCGAGCTTCTGAGGAATGAAGCCAAAGTGATTTAATTTAAAAATTCATCATCCATCAAAATACCAGTATAAAATGAATCTTGTATATCTAGAGCTCGTTGACGGGAAAATAAAAAAATCAGGTTTTGAAGCACTTTATGTGGCTTCAAAGCTGGGAGGAGATGTAGTGGGCATTGCCATTGGTGAAGCAGACGAAACAGTATTGGCTGAAGCCGGAAACTACGGAGCCTCCGGAGTGATTTTTGTGCCTGAGACCGGTACATTTGAAAATAGCCGTCATGCATCAATAGTGGCACAATTTGCGAAAGAAGCCGGAGCAAAAAATATTATACTTTCTCAAACGTATACAGGAAAAGCAGTTGCACCGCAAATTGCTGTAAAAACAGGCGCATCCGTTATTTCAGGTGTTGTAGATATGCCTGTGAACGGTGCCTGGAAAAGAAGCGTGTTTTCAGGAAAGGCATTTGCTTATGCAAAAGGTAATGCGTCACATCAGGTGATTCTTCTTGTTCCCAACTCGTTCACACCCGAGAAAACATCCGGTAATGCAGTCGTTACAAAGAAGGAGTTTCCTTCAGGCACTTCCGGAGTAACAACAAGAAGTGTGGAGAAAATAAAGGCAGGAGGGAAGATACCGCTCACGGAAGCCGAGATTGTAGTAAGCGGAGGCAGGGGCATGAAAGGCCCGGAGAACTGGGGCAGTATTGAAACCCTGGCGGATTTGCTTAACGCGGCCACAGCCTGTTCAAAACCGGTAAGCGATATGCACTGGAGACCGCATACCGAGCATGTTGGTCAGACAGGTATTACCATTAAACCCAATTTATACATTGCCATAGGCATCAGCGGAGCCATTCAGCATTTGGCGGGTGTCAGCAGCAGTAAAGTCATAGTAGTTATCAATAAGGACCCGGAAGCACCTTTCTTCAAAGCCGCTGATTATGGAATTGTTGGGGACGCTTTTGAAATTCTGCCCAAATTGATAGATGCAGCCAACGCTGCGAAGCAAGCTCAATAGGCGAGGGGATGGATAAAAAAATTCAACTGAAATTCTTTACCCTGATGGCAGGTCATACGCATGGATCGTATAATCTGGTGTTGCAGGAGAAGGAAGGTGTGCGTAAGGTCCCAATCATCGTTGGTACCTTTGAAGCCCAGGCGATAGCAACAGAAATTGAAGGGATCATTCCCCAACGCCCTCTTACACATGATTTGTTTACTTCCATTTTTAAGGAGCTCGATGTAGAACTCAAGGAGGTGGTAATTTATGATTTACAGGTAGGAGTATTTTATTCCCGGCTGGTATTGCAGAAGGCCGGGCTCACCTATGAGATCGACGCCCGGACGAGCGATGCGATTGCCATTGCACTGAGGACCAAATCGCCCATTTATATTGATGCCCGGCTTTTCGCCCAGATCGGGATAGAGGAGAAGGAGCCCGATTTACTCGAAGCCGATGAGGAAAGCCCCAAAGCGGCAACCAATTCGGGTGATTATTCACATTACAACCTCGATCAGCTCGAGCGTATGCTTCAGGAAGCCGTTGATGCCGAAGATTATTTCAAGGCAGCCATGATCCGTGATGAGCTGAACAAGAGAAAGTAACAGGTATCCGTCCCCTTGCCGCTTCTCCGATTTTCAGAAATCCGGTAATTCGTTAAGTTTTTCACATCTCATTGTTGATTCATAGGTTTCAGCGCCTGTTTCCATCCGTTTTGTTCACTTTTTAGAACAATTTTCGATGGAGCCGGATACAGCTTGGTTCACGTTCTTCAAGGATACAGCACGGTATGAATCAGTTGAAATGCTTACTGGCAAAGGATTTGCGATTTTAATCTGATTTTCGTCAGGTTAAAACGGTCTTAAATCGAATCGAAGGGTATCTCACAGGATTCAGTCAGATTCACGGTTTAAGTCACTTATTTCATGAAACATACCCCAAAAAAATATTTTTCTAATTGGGTTTTATCTTTATTTTTGCGTGCGTTAAAGAGTGGGTTCATTCATTTGAGCCTGTTTTTTAACACGAAACAAAGTATCTTATAGAAATAATTTTTGTAATATGATTAGATATCTATCCAACCGTCGAAACGTTTTTTATTCCGTGCTCTCGAAGCTCATGCTGTTCATCACAGGATACCGGAATAGCAATTTTCTAAATCCCGCCACTGAGCCGCTGCGTTCATCGGGTTTAGCATCATCAAAAAGCAAAACGCATGTGCTGCTTTTAATGATGATCAGTATGCTGGGTTCTCTGCTGTTCACCAATAGCACGAATGCCCAGTCAAGCTACACCTGTCCAACAGGTGTTACAATACAGACGATCTGTCCGGCAGTACCACCCAACTTCTGTACCTCTGTGTTTCCGGTTCCGGTTCCGGTAGGTTGCGTTCCAACGCCAACCAACGGTATGACCTTAGGAACAACAGGATCCGCTTTGGGTATTCTGAAGTATGTGTACTCTACAGTTGACCCTGTGGGTGTAACAACAAATAAACCGATCTGGTTTGACCTGCCTGCTTCAGGAAGTACCAATGCGTATGATATCTCAACTGCATTCGGTGCCGGCTGGCCTTCAGCCCCGGCAAACAAGATCTGGTTCGCTTTCATCAACACATCTAATTGTATTTCTGTATCCTATGTTGAAGCCGGATTGATCAATCCTCCTTCAGGTCCGGGTACAATGACCAGCACTATTTCAGGTACAAATACTGAAACCCGTTGTATCACTAACGGTACTCCTATCTCTTCTACTTTCAATTTAACCGGTGTAAACAACTTGTTGACCATTCCACCGGATTACGTAAATACGCTGTATCGTTTTAATGTTACTTATAATAATGCCTTCACCAACGGTACGTTCAATACTACCGGAACTACAGCCGCTGTTCTTTCAGGAACTTCAGTAAACGGAATCACCTTCACTCGTTCATCGATCACTGCCGGTACATTATCGGTAACCGGAATCGACAAAGACTGGACAGTTTGCGCTAACGGTTCGGTAACCATTACTATTGAAGCGAATAACTGCGGATCTACCTGGACACCTTTCCAAACAGTAACCATTAATCTGGTACCTAACATCACCAACGGCGGTTCATTATCAGCCGGTGGAACTACTCAGGTTTGTACAAGCCCTGGAACATCAGCTACATTTACATACTTGCCGCCAAGTTGTGCTCAAGGTTATATCACCGGTACAACCAACTTACAATTACAGGTAAGTATCGATGGTGCTGCATATATTAATGTAGGCGCTTCAACTACTAACCCTGCAACTATAAACAGTACTGCCAATGCTTATGTAATGGCATCGGCCGCCTGCGGAACAAAAACGTATCAGTTCCGTGTAGTTGCCAGCAACCCTAACTCTTGCGGAAGCCAGAACTCATCAGCTACTGCTACCATCACATCTTATCCTACGCTTGCCCTGCCGGGAAGTATTTCAATAACGAATAATGCATCTACTACTGCTTCGGCTTCATGTAGCGGTGGTAATATCACAGTTACTGCTCCTTATATATGCGGTGCGCTTGCAACTCCGATCACTACATATAGTGTAAGTGCCACGGTTCTTGCCGGTGGTGTTGCCATCTCGGCCGGTACACTTCCTACCATAGGACAAATGTCGGCTGTGTTTACAAATGCTTCAGGCGGTAACTTCACACTCAATCCAACTAATAACGGTTCTACATGTGTGGTTGGTCAGGTTCGTTACGATTTCACACTTTCAAATCCTATTTGCGGTGCCCAAACCTATTCAACCACGGTAAATGTATTACCAAGCATCAGTTCAGCCGGAACATTATCATATTCATTAAGTTCAGTTTGTGCCGGTTCTAACATTACAGGTATTAACTTTACTGCACCGGTGTGCGGAACTTCCGGAACTGTTGCAGGTGTAACTACTTATACCCTTCAGGTAAGCAGCAACAACGGATCTACCTGGTCAAATGTTGCAGCCGCTACAACCAATCCGGCATCTTTACCTACAACATATACTACACCAAGCACCTGTGCTTTCAGCAATTACCGCTTCCAGGTGTTGGTTCAAAACCCAACTACACATCCGTCGGCAACCGGTGGAACATGTAATTCAGCAGTTACACCGCTGGTTGGTAATGTTCCTGTGTATCCATCCGTAACAGCAGCCTCTTTATCAAGTCTGTCGAACACGGTGCTTTGCTCCGGTTCAAGTGCAAACGTAACTACTGATTTATCATCAGCACCATGCTGGTATTCAGCAGGTATCACCAATTTCACGATCGGTGTATCTTCGTCATCGGGTGTAGCTACTACAGGATTG